>RFST01000102.1 GCA_009923855.1 Actinomycetota bacterium | reverse complement strand
TTGCTCTACACCGCCGAGGGATATTTCGGTGGCAACGGTGTGGTGGCGGGCGCCATCGTGGCCGGGTCAGTGCTGACCTTTGCCTATTCGGCACGGTTTGTGCTCGGCGTCTTCGGCCGACGGGCCGAACCTGCAACCGCCGATGACGAACATCCAATGGTGCAGATCACCACGGCGGCACCGCCGTCGGCACGATTCACGGCGCCCGGGGTCGTACTGGCCGGGTTCTCTCTCGTTGCCGGTGTTGCCCCGGTGATCGTTGACGATCTTGTCCATGCTGCGACGGTCGCGCTGCATCCCGGAAGCCATCCCTCGGCGGTGAAGTTGTGGGCGGGTTTCAACGTGGCCGTCTGGTTGTCGGTGGTGGTGATAGTTGCCGGGTCGGTGCTGGTGGCGGTGCGGCACCGAGTGGAATCCGCCCAGGATGTGGTGCACCGACCCATCGCGCTGTTGCCGACTGCCGATCGGTCGTTCTGGGCGCTGGTCACCGGATCATTGACCGGTGCAAAACGGGTAACCCGTGTTCTTCAGAACGGATCGCTTCCCGTCTATCTCGCGGTGATTCTTGCGGTAGTCGCGGTCGGCCCAACCATCGTCGTTGCAGGTGCCGTGGGTGGATTCGACGTCGTGGATGGCCCCGACGTATTCGTCGATTCATGGGTGAACGTGGTGGTGTACGCGGTGATCGTCGCGGCCGCGCTTGCTGCAGCGACATTCCGTCGACGCATTGCCGCTGTGCTGATGTTGGGCGCAGTCGGGTATGCCATGGCGGGCTTTTATGTATTGAGGGGAGCGCCAGACCTCGCACTGACCCAGTTCGCCATCGAGACGTTGGCCACCGTGCTGTTCGTTCTCGTGATGCGGGCGCTGCCGCCGTACTTCCGTGCTGAGCGCACAGCAATCTCTGCGCCTTTCCGGTTGCTGATCTCGGCTGCAGTGGGCATCGGCGTATTCGTATTTGCTCTGGCGGCCACCGGCGCTCGCGATGAGGTCGCATCCGATTCGATCTCGGCGGAGATGTTGGAGCGTTCGATCCCCGACGGCAAGGGCTCCAACGTCGTCAATGTGATCTTGGTGGATTTCCGTGGGCTCGACACGTTGGGCGAGATCACGGTGCTCGTCGTGGCCGCACTCGGAGTTGTGGCGCTCACCCGTGTGGCCCGCCGCGGAGCAGCCACACCCAACCGTATGGCTGAGTCGCCCGTGGTCAATGCATCGGCGCGGCTGCTCTTCACGTCCATCACCGTGTTGTCGCTGTATTTCCTGTTTGCCGGACACAATCAGCCAGGGGGCGGTTTCGTCGGCGGATTGACAGCTGCGGCCGGGCTCAGCCTCCTATATGTGGCCGGTGGCCGACAGCGCCTAGCAGCACTGTTGCCAGTGAGACCGTGGATCGTTCTCGGCGCGGGCCTTGTGTTGTCGGTGGGCACGGCCATCGTGCCGATGTTGCTTGGTGGTGAGGTACTCGAGCACGCACTGTGGAGCCTGGACATCCCGGTTCTCGGCAAGGTGAAGACAACGTCGGCGTTGCCGTTCGATGTGGGTGTGTATCTCGTCGTCGTCGGCCTGGTGTTGATGGCCTATGAGGCATTTGGCGATGACCCCGATGACGTCAGTGAACGTCTTGCAGCGGGGAGTACCTCATGAGCCTCCTGCTGGCAGTCGTCGCCGCGGTGCTGTTTGCGGCTGGAACGTGGCTTTTGCTGCAACGCCGTCTGACCCGGATCGTGATCGGCATTGGCCTGCTCGGCCATGGGGCGAACCTGTTGTTGGTGACTTCCGGAGGACGTGCTGGGCGATCACCGGTGCTCGACGGCACGGTGGGAGATCCGGCGCAGTACTCCGATCCACTGCCGCAGGCGCTCGCACTGACAGCGATCGTGATCACGTTTGGTGTCACCGCGTTCCTGCTTGCACTGGGGTATCGGAGCTGGCAGATCAATCGCGACGACAAGGTGGAAGATGACATCGAAGATCGTTTGGTGTCGCGACGTCACCGCACCGATGGACCCGAGGGCCCCATTGACGACGGCGATCCGGATACCAGCGAGTTCGAGGTAGGAGAGGGGCAGGCGTCGTGAACACGCCACTGCTCGCTGTCCCAGTTGCCGCACCGATCTTGGGTGCAGCGATCACGGTCCTCGTCGGTGTGCGCCGTGAACTGCAACGGGTGGTCACTGTCGCGGTGCTGTCGGTGATGGTGGTGGTGGCGGCGCTCCTTCTCGCTCGGGTAGACGAGCATGGACATCTTGTTGCACGAGCGGGTGGCTGGACGGCGCCGTTGGGCATCACACTCGTGGTTGACCGTTTCGCGGCAATCATGTTGTTGGTCTCCACCATCGTGCTGCTGATCGTCGCCGTGTATGCGATGGGACAGGCCGGTGAGGAACGGGAGCGGGTGTCATTCCATCCGCTGTATCTCGTGCTTGCCGCCGGAGTGTCGACCAGTTTCGTCACCGGCGACTTGTTCAATCTCTTCGTCGCTTTCGAGATGATGCTCGCAGCCTCATACGTGCTGATCACCCTCGGTGGCCGACCGGATCAAGTGCGTGCTGGCATGACGTATGTCGTGATTTCTCTTGTGGCATCAACGCTGTTCATCACCACCCTGGCGCTGTTGTACGCCGCAACCGGCACGGTGAACATGGCTGATCTTGCAATTCGCCTGGGTGAGGTTGACCCCGCGCTGCGACATGGTTTCTCGGTGATGCTCCTCATCGTGTTCGGGATTAAGGCCGGACTCTTCCCGTTGTTCTTCTGGCTTCCCGATAGTTATCCGACTGCACCTGGTCCGGTGACCGCCATCTTTGCGGGCCTGCTGACCAAGGTCGGGGTGTACGCCATCGTGCGGACCCAGACCCTGATGTTCCCACCTGGTCGCGGCGGTGCGGACTGGGGGGACGACCTGCTGCTCTGGGTGGCGGGCGCAACGATGGTTGTGGGGGTCATCGGTGCGATTGCGCAAGATGACATGAAGCGAATCCTCGCGTTCCACATCATCTCCCAGATCGGCTACATGATCATGGGTCTTGGACTGTTCACTGTCGCCGGTGTCGCCGCTGCGGTGTTCTACGTGATTCATCACATCGTGGTGAAGACGGCGCTGTTCTTGGTGGCGGGCTTGGTCGACCGGCGTGCGGGTACCGCGCGGTTGAGTTCCGTAGGAGGGCTTGTGCGGACGGCACCGGTTATCGCCGCTCTCTTTGCCGTACCCGCATTGAGCTTGGCGGGGTTGCCGCCATTCTCCGGATTCCTGGCGAAGTTCTCCCTCACCGATGCGGGACTGGCCTCCTCATCGCACGCAATCGTGGCGGTCGGCCTCGCCGTGGGGCTGTTCACATTGTTCTCGATGACGAAAATTTGGACCGGGGTGTTCTGGGGAGATCCCGACACCGCACCCGAGCGGGCGCCGCAAACGGGTGATCGATTCGGTGGGCCATTGCCGATGGTGCTCGCCACGTTGTGTCTTGTCGTCGTGTCGGTTGGGTTCTCGTTGTGGGCGGGGCCGATTCACGAGTTGTCGCAGCGTGCAGCGGTCGACCTTCTTGATTCCACCGGTTATATCGAAGCAGTTCTCGGGGGAGCCGCGCCGTGAGGCGGGTGACTATCGGCGCCGTGGTGTGGCTGACCACGCTGTGGGTGCTGCTGTGGAACGACCTGTCGGTTGCCAATGTGGTGTCGGGTGTGGTGCTGGCCGTTGTGGTGCTGGCATCAAGCCGCTTGGCATCGGCGGTGTGCGTTGGGTCCGACAATGGTGACCGCCCCCGGATATCGCCGCTACATCTCGCCTACTTCGTCGGCTATGTGGTGGTGCAGTTGGTGCGGTCCAATTTGTTCTTGGCGTGGGAGATCATGACCCGCAAGAACACGATTCATGCGGGCATCATCGCGGTGCCAATGCGGACCAGTAGCGAGTTGACCATGCTGGTCATGGCCAATGTGATCACCCTCACGCCGGGCACGGTGACGATCGAGGCCAAGGGGTCACCTCCGGTGCTGTATGTGAACGTGCTGCACCTCAATGATGTGGAGCGCGTACGTGTGGACCTACGCCGGCTCGAGAGCATCTGTGTGCAGGCATTCGGGTCTCGGTCCGCTCGGGCACAACTGGCAGACGGAGAAGCGGACTGATGCTCGTGTTGATCGCGATTGCTTTTTTGCTGTTGGCCGGTGGCGCAGGATGTTTCTTGTATCGGCTGTTCCGCGGGCCGTCGGTGGCGGACCGGGTTATTGCGCTTGATGGTTTCTTGATGACCGTGACCTGCGGAATCATGGTTGAGGTGACCCGCGAGGAATCGGTGACCTCGCTCGACACGGTGCTGGTGGTCGCCGTGGCAGCGTTTGTGGGGACCGGTGTTCTTGCTCGCTATGTGGAGCGCCGCGCCGATGAAAGCGAGGATGGATGATGGACGTCATTGCCGGCGTGCTGATGGTGTTCGGCTCCACCCTCGTTCTGTTGGCCGGTGTTGGGGTTGTGCGCTCGTGGGGTATCTATGCCCGGATGCACTCGGCCGCGAAGGCTCCGACGCTTGGGATCTTGACGATTGCAGTCGGGTTGGCTCTTGCGGTGCGCTCCACCACGGCATTGGTGACGGCGTTGCTCATCGTCGTGTTGCAGTTGGTCACCGGTCCGGTGGGCACGCATTTGCTCGGCCGGGCGGTGTATCGCCGTATGCGCCCCGAACTTGATGGAGCTGATGAGCTTGCGCGTGACGAGTCTGTTGGCGAAGGAGCTGACAGCGGTGCGGGTGCCGAAACTGAATCTGGTCGTTAGGGCTTGTCGTCGGCCGTGATTGGTGTCTCCGGCTGTCGATGCACGCGCAGCGGATCGGATGCTGCCAGTAGGTGTCGTGCGTCACCTCGGGCTCGGTCTGCGCCACGGAGCGTTGTAGGTTCGGGTTATGACGCTCTCCATGCCCACCGCCCGTTTCGGTCGAACTGGCCATGAGTCATCGCGGGTCATCTTCGGGCCGCGTTGGGCGAGATGAGCCCACATCGGGCGATGGCCACGATTGAGGCCGCCGTTGCGGCGGGCGTGAACCATTTGGATACGGCGCATTCTTACGGGCGTGCCGAGGACCTGATGGCGCCGTGGCTGGCGGAGCACCGCCAGGAGGTGTTTCTCGCGACCAAGACCGGAGAGCGCACCGCTGACGCCGCATGGGCTGGCGTGAATGATTCGTTGCGTCGGATGGGGGTCGACCAGATCGACCTCATCCAACTGCATAACCTCGCCGATGAGGATGAATGGCGCACGGTGTTCTCGCCGGGAGGGGCCCTCGAGTCTTTGGTGCGGGCGCGGGACGAGGGCTTGGTGCGTTTCATCGGGGTGACCGGCCATGGCATGTCGATTCCAGCCATGCATCTGCGGAGCCTTGCCGAGTTCGATTTCGACACGGTGTTGTTCCCGTACAACCGGTCGCTGCTGGTCGATACGCGATATGCCGACGAGGTGGAAGAACTGGTGAGCCTGTGCGCGTCACGCGATGTTGCGGTGCAGACCATCAAGTCGATTGCGAAGGGCCGTTGGGACGACTCCTACGAGGGTCCGCGGTACTCGTGGTACGAACCGTTGCGTGACCCTGCGGCCATCGACCGGGCAGTGCGGTTCGTGCTCGGGCGTGATCGGCTGTTCTTGAATTCAACCAGTGACGCCACGTTGTTGCCGGCGGTGTTGGAGGCGGCGCAGGCGGCTCGGGTGGGCGACGTGCCGACCGATGACGAGTTGCTGTCCGATATCGCTGATCAGGGCATCACGCCGCTCTTCGATCGTGGCGATCTCGCCGCGATCTGACCAACTGTTCAGCCCCATCAGATTCTGAAGTCCACAACGAGTGGTGCGTGGTCGCTCCAGCGCTCGGCGTAGCTCGGGGCGCGGTCCACGTGGCTGTCGGTTGCTCGTGCGGCGAGGTCGGGCGTGGCCACTTGGTAATCGATGCGCCAGCCAACGTCACGGTCAAAGGCCTGGCCGCGGAAACTCCACCATGTGTAGGGCCCATCGACATCTCCGGCGATTGAGCGGGCGATATCCACCCACCCGAGTTCTTCGAACCAGCGGTCGAACCAGGCGCGTTCGACCTCGAGGAAGCCCGCTGAATTGCGGTTGCCTTTCCAGTTCTTGATGTCGCGGGTGGTGTGGCCCACGTTGAAGTCACCGGTGATCAACACGTGACGTCCCCCGCGTCGCAGGTATTGCATGCGTGTCGTCATCGCGTCGAAGAAGGAAAGTTTCTCCTCCATGCGGCTCTCATCGTCGGCATCGCCGGTGTGCACATATGCCGAGACCACGGTGAGTGGAGCGTCAAGGCCGGTCGCATCGGGGTCGAATGTTGCTTCAACCCAGCGTCCGGTGCGATTGAAACGGGCCGCCGTCCCGCCGATGTCGATACGTCCGGCCGCTATGGGAAGGTGTGAGACCACGGCCACGCCTGCCCGCCCTTTTGCCTCGCTCTCGGCGTGCATGCGGTGCCATGACGCGCCCCAGAGATCGTCGACGTGCGTGGTGAAGATGTCATCGGTGGCGCGAACTTCCTGCAGTGTCACGACATCGGCACCCCGATCGGCGATCCATGACGAGATGCCGTTGCGGGTGGCGGCGCGGATGCCGTTCACGTTCACGGATGCCACGGTGAGGGTGCGTCGTTTGGCCATGACCCGATTGAAGCAGACCGGGGCGTGCCCGGTGGTTGCGTCGCCGAGCGTAACACCCCGAACGTATGTTCGATCACATGAACCGCGTCCGTGGTATTCACGAGCAGGTGGGGTTCACCCTCATGCCGCTGTTGGGCTGCTTGCTATCGCGTTGGTTGTTGTCGCAGGTGGCTGCGTGTTGGTTGTTGTCGTGTTGATGCGATCGCCAGCGAGTTGGTCGCTGTTGGGTTGATTGCGGCGGCGTGTGTTGTTCTCGCGTTGGTCGTTCTCGCGGGTGGCTGCACGTTGGTTGTTGGCGCGTGTTGCTCGCTATCCGGCGAGCCGGGGTGTTGCGGCGATAGTTCTCGGCGCGTGTCGTCAGCGCGTGTTGTCAGTCAGCCAGTGTTGTTAGTCAGCCGGTGTTGTTAGTTATCTCGTGGTGTCAGTTATCCCGTGGTGTCGGTTACACCGCTCGCCGGGAGCGTTGTGCCGTTAGTTCTCGGCGATCCAGTTGCCGTGGAAGCCGTTCGGTACACGGACCGGCAGGTGCACCACAGCCACGGGG
>RFST01000101.1 GCA_009923855.1 Actinomycetota bacterium | reverse complement strand
ACTTCATTCGTGAAGACGGGCTCGTTCCCCTCGCCAGCGACGTAGCCGTCCCCACCGATGCCCAAACGGTGCTTGACCGCCTGGCGGCAGGCCCGCCGGTCGAGACAGGTCTGCGCAGTGTCGTCGTCGACCCCTTGACCGGCACGGCGCTCGTCAGCGTCTTTACGCCGACGGGCGACATCGAGCTACCGACGGCGTCGGTGACCATCGCCGTCGCCAACGCGTTTTCCTCGTTGCCGCCGACCGAACAGGTCCTGCTCCTGGGCCAGGTGGTTCTGAGCCTGTCGTCTGCGGGTTTCACCACGGTGTCGGTCGTGGACGCAGCAGGAGCGCCGTTGGCGGTGCCCCTGCCCGATGGTCGCCTGCTGTGGAGCGGCGAAGAGTTCACCTTTGGAATATTGAGTGTCAAAGAGATTTATGAACTTGGACTCGACCCAACCGGTCGGCAGCGATCGCTCGCGATGGTCGCCTCACGTGGGTGTCGGCACGTGCTGGCCCGGGTACTCATCGGCCGCCTCGACGAACCGGTGGTCGAGAGGTGACGACCATCGCCTAGCGTGTAGGCGTGCTGCGCATGCCTAACCGAGTCCTCGACGACATCGTGCGGCATCTGCATGCCGGCTACCCGATGGAAGCCTGCGGGTTTCTGTCGGGCCCCGAGGGGGCATGGAACACCCCGGATTCCGTCGACGTGATCGCGTTCCACCCCATGGCCAACACCGCCGAATCAGCGGTGTACTACACCATCGATCCGCTCGCGCAGATGGCGCTCGAGGACACCCTCGATGATGCCGGGCACGAGATTGTGGGCGTCGTGCATTCCCATACCCATTCCGAACCGTTCCCGAGTCCCACTGACGTCGACACCGCAGTGTCGGAGAATTGGCATTACGTCATCGTCTCGTTCAAACGAGAGGCACCGGAGGTGCGCAGCTACCGCATTGCCGACAAGCTGGTCCGCGAAGAACCCGTCGTCATCATCGACGACTGAGCCCAGCCTCAGGTCGTGAGATGGCGCACCGCGGCCGGCGGCCGCTCGGCGTCGCGGGAGGTCTCCGCAGTGGCATAGCCCAGGTAGATCACCGCGATGATGCGGTCGTCAGGAGCAAAGCCGCACACCTCCAGTGAATGCGCCCCCGACATCATCGGTGCAGTCGACCAGAACGAGGCCAGCCCACGAGCGGTCGCGCCCAGCAACAGGTTCTGCACCCCGGCCGACACCGCATCGCGGTTCTCCTCATGAAATGTCGGGTGTTCATGAGCGGCGCAGCCCACGACGAGTACCGATGGGGTGCGGAGATATTTCGTGCGGGTCTTCGCGATCTTTGCGTCATCGGCCGTGCCGGCGGCAGCAAGGTCGGCAGCGGCCGCCTCGCCAAAGCGGCGTCGAGCCTCGCCACGCAGGTGGGTGAATCGCCATGGCCAGGTCCGTTTGTGGTTCGGTGCCCACATCGCCAATTCACACAGTGCATCTACCGTGGCGTCATCAACCTCCCGGTCCGGGTCGACCACCATCGAGGTGCGACGGGCGCGCACCACGTCGGCGAGCACGTCGTAGGCATTCGATGATGAGGGGTTGTGCGTCGACATATCAGCTCCGCGTGGCAACGTGTGATCGGCTCTCAAACTATCGCTCGATCCCTCTGCAGTCCGTTGGGACATGGCTGCAGCCACCATGAGCGCAATGGGTCAGGTGGTGCGGTGTGCGCGAGCGGCGAGAACGCCGAGGGTGACGAACACCGAACCGGACACCCAGCGACGCATGATGCCGAGCGCTCGGCCGCGCAGCAGGACCCGCCGCAGACTCGACGCCGCGATTGCCCACGTGCTGTCGGTCACCGAGCCGATCAGTACGAACACCACACCCAATGCCAGCACCTGCGTCCACGGTGATGGACGCGACGTGTCAACGAACTGGGGCAAATACGACAAGAAGAACAACGCCACCTTCGGGTTCAATACATTCACGAACACCCCTTGGGCGTAGGCGCGCCTTATCGATACGCCAACGTCATCGGCGATATCGATCACCCCGGGTCGGCGCAGCAGAGCCGCGAGCCCGACGCCGACGAGGTACACCGCGCCGGCCCACTTCACGATGTTGAACGCCGTGGCCGATGTCGCGACCACCGCCGACAGGCCCACGGTCGCTGCAATCGCATGCACCAGATTGCCGGTCTCGAGTCCCCCCACCGATGCGAGCGCCGCCGCGCGGCCATCACTCAGCGACCGGTTCACGATGTAGAGAACCGCGGGGCCGGGGATGATGAGCAGCACCACCGATGCAGCGGCAAACGCCAAGAGATCACCGAGAGCGGGCACGGCGGCACGTTATGGCCGACGTACTCGTTTTCGGTTGCCGTGGGCGCAGGTTTCTGCGGCGTCAGTTCTGCGTGGCACGACCAGTGGTGGCGAATACCAATGCGCCCAACACGATGATCCCACCCGCCACGGTGGCACCCGGTGGCTGCTCACCGAACGCGACCCACACCCACACGGTGGCGGCAACAGTTTCCACGGGGGCGAACATCGCCACCTCGGCTGCGGGGGCCCAACGCGGCGCGCTCGAATAGAGCATGCGACCCGTCGGGTTGAACACCAGGCCCATCAGCGCACCCGCGAGCACGGCACGCGAATCGATCGCATCCCAGTCCACAAACGGTGCCGACCCCAGCGCCATCAACGCTGACCCCACCACCAAGGTGCGTGCACGATCCAGATCGGGGAACCGGCGCCACACCACGATCGTGGTGGCGAACGCACCGATGGCGCCAATGGCGAGCAGATCGCCGTCGAGGGTGGGGGAGCCGAGCGACCCCGACATCACCGTGGCGATCCCGCCCACGGTCACCACGGTGGCGATCAGCACCCGTGTGTCGGTACGTTCGCGCAACAGCAGCCATGCGGCCAACGAGGCAAACAACGGGGCGGCAGCCACGATGACCACCACGTTCGACACCTCCGATCGGGTGACCGCGGTGATGAACAGCACCTGAGTGGCTGCATTCAGCACGCCGATCAGCAGCATCGTCGGGGGCATGCGGGAACGGGTGGTTGATGGTGATGGGCGCGATCTCACTGCGGCGGCGCCGAGGGTCACCATCGACCCGCAGGCCATCAAGAATGCCAGCGTCCAACCGTCGACCTCGCTGAGACGCACAAAGAACGCATCGGTTGACACGAACAACATGCCGGCGGCCGCGAGCGCCCACCCACGTCGACGACGGGGAAACTCCTCGTCTGCGACCATGCCCCGATGATGCCATGCGGTTCGGGTGTTCGCCCGGACCACCGATGGTACGTATCAGTCGTTGGCGTGAAGGTCGGCGTTCAGCGACCCCCATGTGCCGGTGCGTTGGCGCACCACCACGCGGCCGGTGCGGCCATCGCGCAGGAACATCAGCCCCGACCGGCCTGACAACTCGCTGGCCTTCACCACCTCATCATCTGGTGTAGTCACCGGTGTGCTCGCTGTGACATACAGCCCGGCCTCGACCACGCAGTCATCGCCGAGGCTGATACCGATGCCGGAATTCGCTCCGAGCAGACAGCGTTCGCCCACGGTGATCTGCTCGGTGCCGCCACCGGACAACGTCCCCATGATCGATGCCCCGCCACCCACATCTGAGCCGTCGCCCACCACGACCCCGGCCGAGATGCGTCCTTCCACCATCGATGCGCCAAGGGTGCCAGCGTTGAAGTTGCAGAACCCCTCGTGCATCACCACGGTGCCCTCGGCGAGATGGGCGCCGAGGCGCACCCGTGTCGCGTCGGCAATGCGCACCCCCGATGGCACCACGTAGTCGGTCATGCGAGGGAAACGGTCCACGCCGTGCACGGTGACATGCAGGCCAGCCTGTCGGGCCCGAAGACGCACCGCATCGAGTTCGTCGATGGCGACCGGGCCGAGGCTCGTCCACGCCACATTGGTCAGCATCCCGAATAGGCCGTCGAGGTTCAAGGTGCGCGGTGCCGCGAGGCGGTGGCTGAGCAGATGCAACCGCAGATATGCGTCCGCAACCGACGCGGCAGGGGAGTCGACATCGACGGTGATGCGCACCGGTCGAACCACAACATTGCGGATCTCGTCGCGACGATCGCGCACACCCGCGAGGCCATCGTCGCCACCTTCGCCCCAGCCGAGCCATCCGAACCATGTGTCGAGCACCACGCCATCGGCCGACTCGGTCGCCAAACCTGCTCCCCACGCCATGCGAGTGTCGCTCGCGCCATACCCGGTCGCGTTCTGGTCAGATCCGTTCATCTGGTTCATGGGCACATCATCACGCGTTGATCGCTGTGACGCCAACCGCGCCGGCCGGGGTGGTTGGCGTCACGCCTCGGGGCGCAGCGTGGGAAACAGAATCACCTCGCGGATCGAGTCCACCCCGGCGAGCATCATCGTCACGCGGTCCATCCCGATGCCCAGCCCACCTGTTGGGGGCATGCCGTATTCGAGAGCCCTCAAGTAGTCCTCGTCCACGGTGCCGCGCTCCGCATCGCCGGCTTCCTTGGCGGCTTGTTCATCCTCGAAACGAGCGCGTTGCTCAGCGGGGTCGTTCAACTCTGAGTAGCCATTGGCCAGTTCGCGGCCATCGACGAACAGCTCGAAGCGTTCGGTGATGTGCGCATCGTTGCGGTCTACCCGGGCAAGCGGGGAGATCTCAACGGGATGCCCGCACACGAACGTGGGACGCACGATGGTGCTCTCCGCGGTGGCTTCGAAAATTTCCTCGATGATCTTGCCGGCACCCCACGAGGGATGGACCGACACGCCAACATCGCTGGCCACACGTGCCGCATCGGCCACCGGCATCGATGGGTGCAGATCCGATCCGGTGGCCTCGGCTGCGGCGCCCACCATCGAGATGCGTGGCCACGGTTCGGAGAGGTCGATGTCGGTGCCGCGGATCGACACGGTGGTCGTGCCCAGCGCATCGCGGGCAGCGGTCGTGATGAGCTTCTCGGTGATGGCCATCACGTCGGTCCAGTCGGCAAACGCCTGGTACAACTCCATCATCGTGAACTCGGGGTTGTGGCGGGTGGAGATGCCCTCGTTGCGGAAGATACGCCCGATCTCGAACACCCGCTCCATACCGCCCACGATGAGACGCTTGAGGTGCAACTCCAGAGCGATCCGCAGATACAGATCCATATCGAGGGCGTTGTGGTGGGTGGTGAAGGGTCGAGCGTGGGCGCCACCAGCCTCGGTGTGCAGCACCGGTGTCTCCACTTCGATGAACCCCTCATCGGCCAGGGTGCGGCGGAAACTCGACAACACGGCGTGGCGAACCTCGAAATGGCGCCGCGCCTCGGCATTCACGATGAGGTCGGCGTACCGCTGGCGGAAACGGGTATCGGTATCTGACAGGCCGTGCCATTTGTCGGGCAGCGGCCGGATGGCTTTCGACAGCAACACGACCCGGTCGGCTTTCACCGACAACTCGCCCTTGCGGGTGGTCATGATGTGTCCGTCGACCCCAACCCAGTCGCCGAGGTCCAGTTCTTTCACCTCGGCGAAACCGTCGTCACCGATGACCGCCTTGGAGATGAACAACTGGATCTCATCGTCACGATCCCGCACGGTGGCGAAGACCAACTTCCCGGTGTCACGCAGCAGCATCACCCGACCCGCGACACTGACGCGGTCGTCGGTCTCGGTGCCGGCGTCGAGCGCGCCCCATGTGCTGCGCGCCTCGGCGAGGGTATGGCTGCGATCGAACCTGTACGGATAAGGCTCGACTCCGGCAGCGCGTAGGTCGCCCACCCGGGCGCTGCGGCGCGCACGTTCGGCCGCAAGACCGCTGCCCGCGGCTGCCGCATCGTCGTCGGTCGTCGGCTCGGAGTCGGTGGGATGTTGGTTCGTCACGCGGCGGTCATGGTAGCGGTGGGCCGTCGGCCACCCGTGGAGATGCCGATGGGATGGCATTGGACTCGGCCCCTGCGCGCGGATTCGCACCGGTAGCGTGAAGCACGTGAGCGTGCACTTCGTGATCATCGGCGGTGGCCCTGCGGGCAACCAAGCAGCGACATATGCCGCGCGTCTTGGAGCGAAAGTCACGATGATCGAACGCGACGTGGTCGGCGGCGCGGCACATCTGTGGGACTGCATCCCATCGAAGACGATGATCGCGACCGGCGGTGCGATCAGCTACTCGGAACGCATCGAGGGGATGGGCCTGGCCGATGTGACCACCGCGGTCGACAACGATGGGCTCACCAATCGTGTCGAAGCCATCAAGGACCGCATGAGCGCCGACACCACCCAGCTACTGGCGAGCCAAGGGGTGGAGATCGTGCGCGGCACGGCGCGTTTCACCGGCCCGCATTCGGTGGCTGTTGACACCGCGACCGGAACCCGGGAGATCAACTTTGACGCGGCGCTGATCGCCACCGGATCGAGGCCACGCATTCCCGACTGGTGCCATCCCGACGGCGACCGCATCTTGACCACCCGTGACTGCTATCCACCGCGGCAGTTCCCCGAGAGCATCACCGTGGTCGGCTCTGGTGTCACCGGCGTGGAATTCGTGCACATGTTCGCGTCCTTCGGTGCCGACGTGACCTTGGTGGTCAGTCGCCAGCAAGTGCTACCGGGTAAAGATCCTGATGCGGCTGCCATCTTGGAGAACGACTTCTTGGGCCGTGGCGTTCGCCTGCTGAAAGGTGCGCGCGCCACCGCAATCGAGCGGGTCACGAACGATGACGGGCACGACATCGTGCGGGTCAGCTGCGATGACGGTCGCGTGGTCGAGACGACCCATGCCGTGCTGGCCATCGGGTCGGTGCCGAATACCGACATGTTGGATCTTGCCGCGGCCGGTGTGGAATGCGATGACGGTGGCTACATACCGATCAACCATCACTGCGTCACCAACCAGCCGCACATCTATGCGGCGGGTGACATCAGCGGGAAGTTGCCGCTCTCGTCTGTGGCGTCAGTGCAGGGTCGCAAAGTGGCTGAGCACGTGATGGGTCTGCACACCGTCGAGCACCGCCATCTCGACTACGACAAGGCCGCGTCGGCGATCTTCACCGAACCAGAAATCGCCGACGTGGGTCTGGCTGAGGCAGAGGCGTTCGCGATGGGTCGCAAGATTCGGGTCACCAAGGTGCCTTTTGCGACGACGCCGAAAGCCCTGATCAACAACGACCCGCGCGGATTCGTGAAGATTGTGTCCGACCCGGCAACCGGTGTGGTGCTCG
>RFST01000011.1 GCA_009923855.1 Actinomycetota bacterium | reverse complement strand
GACGGGTCGGTATCGGCTGCGAGGTAGTCGGTGCCCCGCTCGGCGAACACCCAGTTGGCGCTGAACAGCGACGATGCGAGTGCATCCCGGCCGAGTCGCGGCCGATCGGTCATCGGCAAGATCACCCAACCAGCGACCACAACGGTGGCGATCACGGTGGTGGCAATCGGGAGGAGTCGTCGGGCCCGTCGCGCCCAAAACCCGATGAGATCCACGCGGCCGGTGTCGATGCGTTCGCGCAGCAGTAGTGAAGTGATCAAGAAGCCCGAAACCACGAAGAACACGTCAACCCCGATGAAACCGCCGCCTGCTCCCCACCAACCGGCGTGGTATGCCACGACGAGGGCTACTGCGACGGCGCGGAGCCCCTCGATATCGGCTCTGGGCGCCATACGGTGCGACGCTAGCGGCGTGGTCGTGCGGCCGCTCTGACGAGTTGTTCACAGAGCCGACGCAGTGGGCCTGTTTCCTTGCCGTCTACCCTGGGGTAACCTGCGCTTATCGCTTTCCGGCGTCATCGCCGGGTCTGTGGATAACGCAGGGTCGGCTGTCGGGCAGCGTGAACAACCGATGGTGGCGATGATGCCGCCGTCAGATCCCAGGAGGAATACATGACCCGAATCAGGACCAACCGCTGGCAGCGCGCTGCCGGCGCCCTGGCCGCGCTCGCGCTCGTCGCGGGTGCCTGCGGTGGCGACGACGACGCCGCGGACGCCCCTGCCGACGAGCCAGCCGAGGCTCCCGCTGAAGAGCCAGCCGAGGATCCCGCTGAAGAGCCAGCCGAGGCTCCCGCTGAAGAGCCCGCCGAAGAGCCTGCCGACGAGGTTGAGGTCACCCAGGACGGTGGCATCCTCGCCGCGGTCCAGGCCCGTGGCGTGCTCAACTGTGGCGTGTCCGGCGCCGCCGTTGCGTTCTCGTACACCGACGCTGATGGCTCGATGAACGGCATCGACGCGGACTACTGCCGCGCCGTTGCAGCTGCGGTGCTCGGCGATGCCGATGCCGTGGAGTTCACCTCGCTGACCGCTGCCGAGCGTTTCACCGCCGTGCAGACCGGCGCAGTCGACGTGCTGATGCGTAACTCGACGTGGACCCAGAGCCGCGACACCGAGGTGGGCATGGACTTCGGCCCGACCACCTACTACGACGGTCAGCAGCTCATGGCCCGCGCTAGCGACGACTTCACCGGTCAGTCATCGGTCGAGGAGATCGACGGCGCGATCGTGTGCACCAACGCCGGCACCACTACCGAGACCAACATCTCGGAGCTGGCTGCTGAGCTCGGCATCAGCATCACGTTGAACACCTTCGATGACTACGACCAGGTGACCGACGCCTTCATCGCTGGCACCTGCGACGTGATCACCACCGACGGTTCGGGTCTCGTTGGCCGTAAGGCCGTTCAGGAGCCCGAGGATCAGAGCTGGGTCATCTTCCCGGCAACGCCGATCTCCAAGGAGCCGCTCGGCCCGGTGTACGCGCAGAACGACTCGCAGTGGGCCGACGTGGTCAACTGGACCGTCTACGCCACGCTGATCGCCGACGAGAACGGTGTGACCTCGGCCGACGTCGACGACGCCCTTGCGGGTGAGTTCGGCGCCGAGATGGTGCGCCTGTTGGGCGGCGAGGGCGAGAAGCAGACCTTCATGGGTCTGTCCGCCGACGCCTTCTACAACGTCATCAGCCAGGTCGGCAACTACCAGGAGATCTGGGACGCCAACCTGACCCCGGTCGGTCTCGACCGCACGGGTTCCGCCAACGCTCTGTGGACCGATGGCGGCCTGATGTACCCGCCGCCCGCCCGCTGATCTAGCGGTCGCGCGCGCGACTCATCTAGCAGTGACCGGTGGTCGGGCCCCGTGCCCGGCCACCGGCACCGCCGGTGACAGCACCGGTATCACGTATCCACGGTCGGGCACTGCCCGGCCCCGTCCGACGTCGACCGGGGGACTGCCGTTGTGACTTTGACAACCACCGATCCGAACTCTGCACGCGCGCGGCATGCGCGACCGCCGTTGTGGCGCAACACCGCGGTGTTGAAGTGGTTCGTTCAGATCATCGTCCTCCTCGCTGTTCTCGCCGCTTTCTGGTTCTTTGCGGCGCAGGCACGAAACAACCTCTCGGCCAAGGGCATCCCGGTCTCCTACGACTGGTTGGACGACCCGGCCAACATTCAGCTCGGTGAGGGCATCCAGACCGTTGACGACCCCGATGGTCGTCGCCTCACCATGAGTCGTGCTCTGTGGGTGGGCATGGTCAACACCCTGCGGATCGCGTCGATCGGCATCATCGCGGCAACAGCGATCGGCGTGGTCGTCGGCATCGCTCGTTTGTCGAACAACTGGCTCGCACGCAAAGTGTCGTCGATCTACGTCGAGACGCTGCGCAATATTCCCGTCCTCGTCCAGATCATCTTGTGGCTGGCCATTCTTGGGTCGCTGGGCAAGCTCACCGTCGACTCCGGCCCGATTCCCGGATGGGTGATCGTGTCGCAGAAGGGCATCTCGATTCCGCGGGTGTTCTTCGCCGACGGCTTCTATCAATTCCTTTCCATGTTGGCGGTGTTCGCGGTGCCGATCTGGTGGGTGCGGCGGCGTATGCGTCGCACCCAAGAGGAACAAGGCGGTACACAGCGCATCGGATCGGTGACGTTCGCCCTGTCGCTCGTCGCGGTGGTGATCGCATGGTTCGCGAACCCGGTCATGGCCTTCCTCGGACCGGTCTTTGACGGTATCTCCGACGCATGGGCCGTCATTCCCCAAGGGCTGATGCAAGCCGTGCTCAGCATCGTGGCCGTGCTGGCTGCGGTGACGTGGATTCGCCGGTTCCTCGACAGCCGTCGCACCCCAGCCGGCCTGGCGAAACTCATCGATGATGACTGGTTCCGAATGATCTTTGCCGGTATCGCCGCCCTGCTGGCTGTGTTCGTGGTGGTACGCGGCTGGCCCGGGCTCAGCAGTTGGATCATCAACTCGGGCAGCGACCTGTTCGGCGTGATCGGTGACAAGTTCGGTGATGGACGTGGGTCGCGTCCCCTCGATGCCATGAAGCCCACACTCAGCGAGGGACGTTTCGTGAACTATGGGCCCACCGGGCTGACGATGACGGTGTTCTATGCGTCGTTGTTCTTCGGACTGGTGTTCTACACCTCATCGTTCATCGCCGAGATCGTCCGCGGCGGTATCCAAGCGGTGCCAGCTGGGCAGTCGGAAGCAGCCGCCGCGCTCGGGCTCAACCGTCGCCAGGCGCTGCGCAAGGTGGTGTTGCCTCAGGCCTTCCGCGTGATCATGCCGCCCCTGGGCAACCAGTATCTGAATATCACCAAGAACACCTCGCTCGGCATCGCGGTGGGGTTCTCCGAGATCGTGCAGGTCGGCCAGACCGTCTATAACAAGAACTCGCAGACCCTGGCGGTGTTCAGCATCTACATGATCTTCTTCCTTGCGTGTTCGCTCACCATCTCGTTCGTGGTGAACACCATCAACCGCCGACTCGCGATCGTGGAGCGATGAGATGACCGACACGACGATCGATACTGCGCCCCCCGAGGCACCGCTGCCGTCCCCCGTGCGCTGGGTGCGCGACAACTTGTTCTCGTCGGTGTCGAACACCGTGCAGACCGTCGCGTTCACGGCCGTGCTCCTCGGTCTGTTGCGGTGGGTGCTCGGGCTGGTATTCGCCGACGAGTCGAACTGGGTGTCGGTGGCCACCAACATGCGGTTGCTGTTCACCTACAACTATCCCGCCGAGCAGTTCGTCCGCATCTGGTTTGCCGCCGGAGTGCTCTTTGTCGCGGTTGGGGCGTCATTCGCTGCCTGGAACATCAATCCGTCGATCACACTGCGCCGTATCGGCGTGTCGTTGATGGGAACCGGCGGCATCACGCTGGTTGTGGCGCTTATCACCCCGTCGGCCACACCGTCGGGTCTGCGCACGGCTATGTGGGTGCTGGGTGTGGCCCTCGTGGTGATCGCGGCGGTTGTTCTGCGGGTTATTCCCGAACCGCACCGCCGCCGGGTGCCGTTCCTGGGGCTGCTCATCGGGGTCAGCGCGATCGTGTGCGCGATCATGTGGTTTGTTCCCTTCGGCGATTACGGCTTCTCCGAAGGGGAACCAACCGCCGCCGATGGCATCGTTGCATCGTCAACGCGTGTGCCGTGGACAGTGCTCTTCATCATCATGATCGCCACCTACGTGGCCGGCCGCGGCCTCGCCCAAGTGGTGTCGCTGGCGCCGTTGCGTCGCGCGATGATCGCCTGGTGGGTGATCGGGCCGGCCTTCATCGTGTTCATGGTGTTGCGCGATCCCGAATTCGATTGGGCGCACATCTGGAGCACCGATCTGCCGATGGCCGCCGGGTTCGCCCTCGGCGGTGGTGCCCTGATTTACCTTCTCGCAGCGCCCGGGCGAAGCGACCTCGCTCGGGTCCTGGGGGCCATCGTCGCCGCGGCCGCCGTCTTCAACTGGGTAGCTGCGTTCTTCGGCTGGTATCCGATGTTGCAGAAGGCCCGCTTCTCGTTCGCCCTTGCGGCGATCGCCATCTTGCTGGTGCCGAACTTTGCCGGTGAGCGCTCGGCGCGCCTGAGGGTTGCTGCGGTGTGGGCTGGGTTCATGGTGGTGTTCCACTGGTTGCTCACCGGCATCAACACCGCGTCTACGCTCGACATCACGGCACCGCCATTCCTCGGTGGTTTCGTCCTCACGGTGTCGATCGCGTACTACGTGATGCTGGCATCGTTCCCGCTCGGTGTGTTGTTGTCGTTGGCACGCACATCCAAACTGCCGATCTTCCGGGTGCTGTCCACGACATACATCGAGGTCGTTCGCGGGGTGCCGCTGATCACCGTGTTGTTCTTCTTCTCCATCATGTTGCCGCTGTTCTTGCCGAGCGGCATGGGAATCAGTGACCTTGCCGCGGTGTTTGCCGGGTACACGGTGTTCTCGGCGGCGTACATGGCCGAGAACATTCGTGGCGGCCTACAGAGCGTGCGCCGCGGCCAGTACGAGGCGGCTGATGCTCTCGGGCTCACAACGGTGCAGCGAACCTCGTTGATCGTTCTGCCTCAGGCGTTGCGGGTCTCGATCCCAAATCTCGTCGGCCAAGCCATCGCGACGTTCAAGGAGACCTCGCTGATCGCCATCGTTGGCGGCTTCGATCTGTTGCGTATCGCCAACTCCACCATTCCGAACCAGCCTGACTTCCTGGGCCAGAAGCGGCCTGCGCTGCTGTTCATCTCGCTCGTCTACTTCGTGGTGGCGTACACCATGTCGCGGGCGTCGAGAAATCTCGAGAATCGACTTCAGGCCGGCCAGGCCCGATAGACCCACACGGAGACACCATGAGCATCGCCGACAACGCACTGACCGACGAGATGGCATCCCGCGACGACATGATCGTGTGCCGTGGGGTGAAGAAGTGGTTCGGTGACTTCCAGGCCCTCCGCGGCGTTGATGTCACGGTGAAGGACCGCGAGGTGATGGTGGTTCTCGGTCCTTCCGGGTCGGGCAAGTCCACCCTCATCCGCTGCATCAATCGCCTTGAGGTACACCAAGAGGGCGACATCATCGTCGACGGGGTGGAACTCACCAACGATCTCCGCAACATCGAGAAGATCCGCTCTGAGGTCGGCATGGTGTTCCAGCAGTTCAACCTGTTCCCACACCTGACCGTGCTCGACAACATCACCCTGGCGCCGATCTGGGTGCGCAAGAAGCCCAAGGCCGAGGCAGAGGCGAAGGCGATGGAGTTGCTGGAGAGGGTGGGTATTCCAGAACAGGCCGCCAAATTCCCCGGGCAGCTCTCCGGTGGCCAGCAGCAGCGCGTGGCCATTGCGCGTTCGCTCGCGATGGAACCACGCATCATGCTCTTCGACGAGCCGACGTCGGCGCTCGACCCCGAGATGATTTCCGAAGTCCTCGACGTGATGAAGGACCTTGCCCGTGGCGGTATGACGATGATGGTCGTCACCCACGAGATGGGTTTTGCTCGCGAGGTCGCTGACCGTCTCGTGTTCATGGAGTCAGGTGACGTCGTCGAGGTGGGCACCCCCGAACACTTCTTCACGAATCCGCAAGAGGAGCGCACGAAGCTGTTCCTCTCCCAGATTCTCTGACATCTCGCACGGCTACGGCGCTTCGACCGGAGCGCACGCCACAGAGTCGATTACCGTGCCCGACCAGGGGGTGGTCATGTTCGATCTCATCATCCGTGGAGGACATCTCGTCGACGGCACCGGTGCGCCCGGTCGCGATGCAGATATTGCGGTGCGTGACGGCAAAGTGGTCGCGGTGGCGGCACCGGGGGCGTTCGATACCGACGAGGCCGCAGAGGTTGTTGACGCGGCTGGCCGAGTGGTCGCGCCCGGATTCATCGACATTCACACCCACTACGACGCCCAAGCGTTTTGGGATCCAACGCTAAGCCCATCGCCGCTGCACGGCGTCACGACGGTCATCGGCGGGAACTGCGGGTTCTCGATTGCGCCGCTCGATGCGCCGCGAAACGGTGACTACCTCATGCGGATGCTGGCGCGTGTGGAGGGCATGCCGATCGAGTCGCTCGTTGAAGGTGTGCCCTGGGATTGGACCACGACCGAGGACTATCTGGATCGTCTCGATGGCACTTTGGTACCCAATACCGGGTTCCTCGTGGGGCATTCAGCGGTGCGACGACAGGTGATGGGTGATGATGCCAACACCCGTGAGGCAACCGCTGACGAGATCGCCGCGATGGTCGAACTTGTACGCGATGGCCTCGCCGCGGGCGCACTCGGCTTTTCATCCACATGGTCGGAATCGCATAACGATCATCTCGGGCATCCCGTGCCGTCACGAATGGCCAGTGCCGGCGAACTGGTCGCGTTGGCCGGTGCGGTGGGCGAGTTCGACGGAACCTGTCTCGAGTTCATCCCCGGTGTTGGCGAATATGGCGACGATCGCGCAGATGTGATGGCCGACATGAGCGCGGCCGCTGGCCGTCCTCTCAACTGGAACCTGTTGGCCGTGTACGCCAAGAACCGCCCCTTTGTTGAGGGGCGTCTCGCGGTGGGTGACCGGGCGGCGGCACGCGGTGGGGAGGTGTATGCGTTGACACTGCCGGACACGCCGCGATTCCGTCTCAATTTCATGAGCGGTTTCCTTCTCGACCTGCTGCCCGGATGGGAGAGCCTGATGGCGCTGCCCGCAGCAGACAAATTGGCGGCATTACGCGATCCGGAAACGCGTGCCGAGTGGGACCGGCTCGCTCAAACCGCTGAAGGGACGAATCGCTCGTTCGCTCACTGGGCGCAGTATCGGGTGATCGAGTCCAGTGATGAATCGGCGATCGGGCGCACCATTGGTGAGATCGCCACGGCCACCGATCGCACCCCGTGGGACACCTTGGCCGACATGGTCGTTGCCGACGAGTTGCGCACCATCATTGCGCGTGACGACGCCGGTACCGACGACGCCACGTGGCGTGCCCGTGTTGATGTCTGGCGTGATCCGCGAGCGGTCGTTGGGGGATCCGACGCCGGGGCTCATCTCGACATGCTCGATTCGTTCTCGTTCTCGACGACCCTGCTTGCGCGGGCGGTACGCGAACACGACCTCGTACCGATCGAGGAAGCTGTGTGGTACCTGACCGGCCAGCCCGCCCGGTTGTACGGCCTGGTCGATCGTGGCGTGATCGCCGAAGGGGCATGGGCAGATCTGGTGGTGTTCGATGCAACGACCGTCGGGCCGGGGCCGGTATCGATGCGCTACGACCTTCCCGCGGGTGCTGGTCGTCTGTACGGGACGGCAGAGGGCATCGACGCTGTATTCGTCGCCGGTCGGCGCGTCGTGAATGCTGATGGCACCTTCACCGGTGCCACCGCGGGGCGCATGTTGCGCTCGGGCGTGGATACGCGCACGCCTGCCGCTGCGTCGTGACCGGTTATCCGCTGCCGTACGCGAGCAGCGACCTCAGCGGCCAGGTGGCGCTCGTCACCGGCGGTACATCGGGGCTCGGGTGGCGTTTCGCCCAGGTTCTCGCTGCGGCAGGAGCCACCGTGGTGCCCACAGGGCGCCGTGTGGAGCGGCTGGCTGTTCTGCGCGAGGTCATCGAGGAGGCCGGCGGGCGCTGCTATCCGATAGAGATGGACATCACCGATGCCGACAGCATCGTCGCCGGGGTGACCCGTGCCAGCGAGGAGGTCGGCCTGGTCACGATTGCGGTGAACAACGCCGGTATTCCAGATGCACGTCGGGCCCACCGGATGCCTCTTGAACTTGTGGACCAAGTGCTCGATACAAATGTGCGAGGACCGTGGGTGCTGTCATGTGAGGTGGCGCGACGACTGATCGACGCCACGCAACCGGGCCGCATCGTGAACATCTCATCGGTAGCTGCCTTTCACTACTCAGGGCAGGCCGCAGCGTTGTATTCCGTCTCCAAGGCCGCGATTGCGCGGATGACGGAGGTGCTCGCCGTGGAATGGTCCGCCCATCACATCAATGTGAACTGCATCGCTCCGGGTGGGTTCACCAGCGAGATGATGGATGGCATGGTGGAGCGCATGGGCGATTTCAGCTCCGGTTTCCCGCGGGGTCGCATGGGCGACCCCGCTCAACTCGACTCGACGTTGCTGTACCTGTGTGCCCCATCCTCGGAGGCGGTCACCGGGACCGTGGTTCGTGTCGATGATGGGCAGGGTCCGCGCTAGAAGTTCTTAGTCGCCGGTGGCGACGGGTCGCGACGGATCCGCGCACCAATGGCTCCACGACCCCGGATACAAAAGGGCGGTCTCGGCCGCAGGGTGGCCAGCGACAGCCATTGCCCACACCACGTGACATGCGGCGACGCCAGACCCGCAGTAGACGATGGGTGACGTGGTGATGTGGTTCATGGCCTGCTGAAGCTCGGGGGCGGTGAGAAGAGCGCCGTTGGCCACCAGAGCGCCATTGAACAGATTCGTGGCACCGGGAATGTGCCCGGCCACGGGGTCAAGGGGTTCCACCTCGCCGCGGAAACGCTCCGGTGCTCGCACATCGATGAGGCGATGCGTGCCGGTGGCGCCGTCGCTCGTTGCGGTGACCAATTCGAGATCAGCGATGCCGTTCCAGGTGCGTGTCACGGGATACGCAGCGACTGATGCTGGGGCGTCATCGGTGGTGCTCATCTCGCCGCCGGCTGCGGTCCACGCCGAGAGTCCACCGTCGAGAACAGCCACGTGGGTATGCCCAACGGCGCGCAACATCCACCAGAGACGGGCCGCGAACATGCCGGCGTGGTCGTCGTAGGCGACCACTCGGGTCTGCGGTCCGATCCCACAGCGGCCGAGAGTGATGGCAAAAGCAGCCAGATCGGGCAGGGGGTGCCGCCCCGCATCGCCGATGGTGGGGTCGGCCAGGTCGGTGTGGAGATCCACGTAGACCGCACCCGGGATATGACCATTGGCGTGGGCGTGTCGGCCGTGTGCATGATCGGTGAGGTCGAAACGCACATCGCAGAACACGACGTTGGCGTCGGTGACGAGATGGCACGCAGACGCCGCATCAATTGCCGGGCCGAATTCGCTGTTGCTCATGTCGTGACGGTAGCCGTCGGCTGTTGACGCCGTGGCAGACTCTGGTTGTGACGCAGTTGTCGTTGTTGGATCTCGCGCGAATCGGCCGGGGTCAGTCCGAGGCGGACGCTCTCGCGGGCAGCGTGGCGTTGGCGCAGTTGGCCGAAGGCAGTGGCCACCGTCGGGTCTGGTACGCCGAGCATCACAATCTGCCAACGGTGGCCTCGTCAGTGCCGGCGGTCCTCATCGCCCACATCGCTGCGCAGACATCGTCTATCACGCTCGGTGCCGGCGGCGTGATGCTGCCGAACCATGCCCCGCTCGCCATCGCCGAGCAGTACGGTATGTTGGCCACATTGCATCCCGGCCGTATCGAATTGGGTCTGGGGCGCGCCCCAGGCAGCGATCAGACCACGATGCGCGCCATGCGTCGTGACCCATCATCAGCCGATGGGTTCATCGATGACGTACGGGAACTGCGTGGATATCTGGCCGGGGTATCAGAGGTGCCGGGTGTGCGGGCAATTCCGGGCGCGGGCACCAAGGTGCCGCTCATCATCCTCGGATCGTCGCTCTATGGGGCAGCCGCAGCCGCTGCCCTCGGCGTGCCGTACGCGTTCGCCTCTCATTTCTCGCCGGGTGCGTTGCGCCAGGCGGTGGAGGTGTACCGCGAGCGCTACCAACCGTCTGCCGACCATCCCGAGCCGCACGTGTTCGCCGCCATGAACGTTCTCTGTGCCGACGACACCGCGAGCGCCGAACGACAGTTTTTGGCTGCAGCGCGTGAACGGGTGGCCTTGTTTTATGACGACGACACCGCCGATGCGGTGCTGCGCGCTCCTCAGGGCCAGAACCTGCTGCACATGATGCAGTACACCGCGGTGGGTACCCCCGACGTTGTGGCTGAACAGATCTCCGCATTTACCGCCCACGCCGATGCCGACGAGGTGGTGATTGCCCACTCGGCGACCACGATCGATGAGCGCCTACGGTCGGTGGAACTCACCGCCGATGTGGTGCATGGCGCGGTGCCCGCCCGCCGATGATGCCGTCGACCACATCCTTGCGCTGAGACGAACTGCTCTCAGTGGTCGCTGTGCGTCGCGACGATGTGAAGGATGTCGGCACCCCAGTCGGCCAGTTTTGTGGGTCCGACGCCGTTGATCGCGGCCAGTTCGTCACGGGTCGCGGGTCGTGCGTTACTGATGCGAGCGAGCACATCGTTGTTGAACACGGTGAATGCGGGTCGTCCAAGTGATCGTGCGGTGGCAAGCCGCCATGCAACAAGTGCGTCGTAGAGGGGCCCGTGGCCGGCGACAGCGGCCGTGGTGGTCGTTGCCGTGTTGGCTGTTGACGCCTGGCGGCGCCGGGGTGCGGGCGGCGTGGCGGGAGGCTGCTCGGGCGCGGCGCTCATCTCAGCGATAAACGGCGATGGAGGGTCGTTGGTCCAGACGTTGACGCTCTCCGCTCCTCGGGTGATGGCCACGTGAAACACCCGCCGTTCCTCTTCGTGGTCGTCGGCGAGGCGATGGGGGAATGCGCCGTCGACGGCACCGATGACGTGAACATGGGGCCATTCGAGGCCTTTGACGCGATGCACGGTGTCGAGGGTGATGCGGTTGGTGTCGTTGTCGTCGTGGTCGGCCGGTGTGGGCAGGTGGGTGACGAGGAATGTGATGAGGTGCGCGGGGCGGGTCTCGAGATCGGCGATGGAGCGGATGGCTTCGAGTTGGTCACGGTGGGTGACACGTCGCGCGACCCGCTGGGACGAGTCGAGGGCATCGGCGGTGGTGGCAATGCCGACGACATCCAGCAGATGATCGATGAGGCGTCGGCTGTTGGCACCCTCGGCGACGAGACGGCGGGCGCGGCGGATGTCGTGGCACCACTCGGTGAGTGACCGTCGAATGCGATCGTTGTTGTTGGACGTGACAAAGCGCTCGATGTCGTCGATGTCGTCTTTGGACAGGATCACCTCGGTCAGTCGTGGTGTGGACGCCCGGCGCGGTCGTTGCAGCGAGGCGGCCAACGAATCGGGGTCGAGGCGGTCGGAGGTGGCGACATCGATCCATGCCATCAACGCCTCAACACCGCTGCGGTGAAGAAGATCGGGCCCAAGGCCAACCGGTGGACGCACGGGTGCACCCGCATGATGTAGGTGGATATACGACGCGATGAGGCCGGCGTTGGTACGGGCGAGTACTGCAACATCTGATGGGGAGACACCCCGGCCGAGATCGGCGACGATGGCGGCCGTCATTGCCACTTCGCCGGCTGTGTTACCGCTGTGATGGAGGTGCAGCCCCTGAGGTATGGCGTCGGGGCCGGGACGGATTGTTTTGTCGACCCGCACGGCGTTGTGGCGTAACAAGGTGTCGGCGGCGCCGACCACGTCAGCGGGGCAGCGGTAGTTCGTTTCGAGTGCGTGCAGATGTGCGCCCGGGAACATGGATGGGAACTCGACCAGCCAGCGCGGAGTGGCGCCGCTGAAGCCGTAAATCGTCTGGTCGTCGTCACCGACGCAGAACACTTCTTGTGCGGGCCCAGCGAGCAGGCGCACCATCAACATGAGCGACGGCGTCAAGTCCTGGAACTCGTCGATGAGCAACATGCCCACCTCGGAGCGCATCCTCCAGAGAAAAGTGGGGTTCGCCAGGAGGGCTTCGCAGGCCTGCAACACCATGTCGGGGTAGTCGACGAGGTGTTCCCGGCGTAATGCATGCCGGTAGGTAACGACGACCCGTTCGAGATCGTCCACGCCATCAAACATCTGAGCGACGTCGGCAGGTGCGGTGAGCGTGTCACGGCACACGGTGACCGCATCCACCCAGGCTTCCATCGCGTCGTGATCGGCCCGGCGACGGGCCTCGGGCACGAGACCGCCGAGGAGCCGACGGATATCGCGCTCGTTGGGTACCTGCGGCCGGGCTGCGCCGGGGTCGGCTGCGCCGAGGATGCGGTAGGCGAGAGCATGCAGGGTGCTGACGCGCACACCGTCAAGATCGGCGAGACGTGCTTCCATCTCGGCTTGGGCGCGCACGTTGTAGGCCACCAGAGTGACCGCCGCGGGCGACAAACCGCTGCGCACAAGGAGTCGCATCCGTTCGGTGAGCACCCTGGTCTTTCCCGACCCAGCAGGGGCGATCACTCGGGCAGCGCCGCGACCGTGTTCCACCGCTCGGCGTTGGTCATCGGCCAGTTCGAGATCAGCAGCGACACGGCCACCGAGCACCTCGAGGGTGCCGCGGGCCAGATGGAGGCGCGGAATGACCGCGGTATCGGTGTCGAGCCATTCGAGCGGGCCGCCGTCGAGGAGCGCACTGGTGCCGTCGGGCATGGTGATGTCGCCTGTGCCGCCATGGCGCGCACCGAACGCCACCGCATCGTCGAGCAGCGGCCATGTGGTGTTGCCGTCCCGCCGGTCGATTGCGTTCGCGGTGAGGAAGAAGCGCATGCGGTCGCCGGGTAACTCGGTGCCCGGGTGCAAAGTCCAGAATTCTTGGCCGGCCGAGACCGGCGTGGGCGAGGGCACGGCGTGTGCTTCGATGACGAGTGGTTCGCGGCGGGTCCATGCACGATGCAGGTCGACGACACCTGGGTGTCGTGGGTCATGTGATGCCCTCGCAGCTGCGACGATGTCGGCTGGGATCCGTCGACAGTGTGCCCAGGGTGCGGGGCTCGGGTCGCCTGGGTTGATGAGGACGCTGCGGCCGAGCTCCGTTGGGCCAGCGGCGGCATCGTTCGTGGTCACGTCATCAGTGTGGCAGGTGGCTGTGACCCCGGCTGGAGGCGATGGGCGGCAGCGTTCTAGGGTGCGACACGTCCCCCGACCTCAGGAGTGCCATGCGCCGCCGATATGTGATCATTGGAGTTGTCGCGTTCGTGGCGCTCGCGGTGATCGTCGTGGTTGATCGAGTGACCGCTCCGCCTCTGGTGGGTGGATGCCGGGTGGAGCCCGGGGCCACCTGTGAATTCGATCGGATCGAGGGCGCTGATGTGAGCGGTGCCGACTGGTCCGAATTGGTGTTGTACCGCGGCGCATTCACCGACTCGGTCGCCGTGGGTACGGTGTTCCGCGATGCGGAGTTGGTGCAGGCGCGCATCGTCCGTAGTGACCTGACCGACGCAGACCTACGCGGGGCCTCCCTCTACGGCGCCTATCTCACCGATTCGGTGCTGCGCGGTGCGGATCTCCGTGATGCTGATTTACGTTTCGCGGACTTGAGCGGTGCGGATCTCACGGGGGCAGACCTCACTGGAGCTCAGATCGAGGACACCGTGTTCGACACAGCCATTTTGTCGTCGACGGTCATGCCCGACGGGTCGATCCGCACCGATTGAACTCTGCGGCGCATCGGTGCGCAGCGATGTCCGGGGTGACCTAACGTGTGGCGATGTCGGTTGTGGTGCACTGCCTCGGTTGTGGCGGAGCCATCACCCTCGACGCGTACGGGGTTCCCGAGGGGGTTGTTGCCGCGGGTGATCGTTTCATGCACGAAGGCTGTGTGATCGACTCAGAGGCCGAGGCGCGCCGCTACAGCCCCGGTGTGCCGGCCTATTTCATTCCCCGCGACCGCTGACAGTTCCCTCGCGGTCTGCGAAACTGCACCATGGCTGAACTGCACGAGCTCGTTGATGGTGTTGATTTCGGTGAGGGGCCGAGGTGGCGTGACGGCGCGCTGTGGTACTCCGACTTTTACCAGCGTGCCGTGTACCGAGTTACACCTGATGGGCAACGCAGCGTGGTACACGGCGAACTCGACGATCGTCCCTCGGGGCTCGGTTGGCTGCCGGATGGACGTTTGATGGTGGTGTCGATGACTACGCACCGGGTGCTGGTCGAGGACGGTCATGGTGGGCTCGTCGTTCATGCGGATCTTGATGGTCTGGCGGCTGGCCACTGCAACGACATGGTGGTTGATGCGCAGGGCCGGGCCTATGTGGGCAACTTCGGATTTGACCTTGAAGCAGCGGCGGAGCCTCAACCCACTGCGGTGCATCTCGTCGACATCGACGGGTCGGTGCGCGTCGCCGCCGACGACCTCATGTTCCCGAATGGCGCGGTGATCACGCCGGACCAGTCGACCCTCATCGTGGGCGAAACCTTCGGAATGCGTTACACGGCGTTCACCATCGCTGCCGACGGGTCGCTGACAGATCGGCGTATCTGGGCAGACACACCGGGCATGTTCCCCGACGGCTGCACGCTCGATGCCGCGGGTGGCATCTGGTTTGCTGACGCCGCCGGAGCCCGCGTGGTGCGCGTCCTCGATGGCGGTGAGATCACCGATGAGATCGCGACACCGATGCCGGTGTTCGCATGCATGCTCGGCGGTGATGACGGACGCGCCCTGTTCGTGTTGTGTGCCCCGGGGTCAGCGCCCGAACAGGTGGCCGGCGTGGGTGGCGGGAAGATCCTCACCACCCAGGTCGAGCATCCCCATGCGGGGCAACCCTGACGCGTCGATGGTTATCTCAGGCCTTGTCGGCCATTGATTCGAGCACGGCGCCCATCTGTGCCCAGACGGCGTTCACCGCCTGAAGGGGGCGCACCATCACCTTGAACTCCACGATCTTGCCGTCGTCATCGCAGGTGATGATGTCCACCCCGTTGACGTACTTGCCCTCGACGGTCGTTTCGAATTCAAGTACGGCCGTGTGACCGTCGAGCACTTCTTTGGTGTAGCGAAATCCTCCACCGCTCGACCCGTTGGCAACGGCATCCGCGACCGAGTCGGCACCCTCGCCGGGAAGTGCCTGGCCCGCAGCGTTCAGGTACATGGTGGTGATGGCTTTGCCCTGCTGCGGGGTGAACACCACCGGCGACAAGAACACGACATCGTCGTGGAGGAGTTCGTCCAGCCCACCGGGAAGGTCACCACGTACATGGAGGTGCCAGCGCTGCATCAGTTCGTGAATCGGTCCGTCAGCCATATGTTGACCGTAGTGCGACGGGCTGGTTGTGTCCGCGTCAGGCAGCAGGCAGCGGCGGCCGTCGGTGCCACGGCCCGCTTGCACGGCGCGCGGCGGCGATGAGCACGAATTGCAACGGGAGGCGCAGCCACAAGATGACCTGCTCACCCGCCGAGCGGTCCCGCCAGTCCCACGTCATGTACAGATTCGCCGGGTACACCGCGATCAGGAGGACGACCAGGGCAATCGCCCTGCGCCGCCGCCAGCGAGGCACGAACAACATGATGCCAACGATCAACTCGGCGACACCGCTGAGCAGTGTCCAGAAACGTCGTGACGGCGGCAGCCACGGCGGCACGATGTCGTCGAAGAACCCGGGGTTGGTGAAATGGGTGATACCAGCGGCGGTGATGCCAACCCCGAGCGCCAGTGCCAAGCGGGGATGGGGTGAGGGTGTCACTGGGGTGCGCCGTCAACAAGACCGCGAGTCTGCAGCGCGGCGGTGAGATCGGCGTCGCTGGGTTCCACCAGCACGGCACCATCGTCGAAATGCACAACCGGGATGCGTTGGATGCCCGCCAGTTGGCGTGCTTCATCAACCCGATCAGGTTCAGCCTCGAGGTCCACGTGGACGTAGTCGACCCCCAAGCGGGCAAGTAACGCTGACGTGCGCCGGCAGTCTTTGCACCATTCGGCGCCGTAGACGGTGAGGTGAGCAGTGGTGGTCATCGATCGGACGTACCGACTCAGGACGGTCGCTATTCCACGCCGACAGGCAGATGGCGTGCCACGAACCCCACGGCGCCGTCATTGAAGGCGTCATTGCGATCGCCTGCCACCATGTGGCCAGCATCGGCAACGTCGACCACCTCGGCGTGGGGGATCAGTTCCTGCAGTTCGCGCACGCTCTCGTCGCTCACGATGTCGCTCATGCGACCCCGGACCAAGAGGGTCGGGATGTCGACAGTTCGGGCGGCGGCCTGTAACTGATGGTGATGCACGATGCCGGACTGGCCGTCGATACCGGAGCGGTGGCGGATGAAGCGCGGGTCCCAATGCCAGTACCAGCGGCCGTCGCCGCGTTCACGCAGGTTTTTGCGTAACCCGGATAGGTCACGTGGCCGAGGTCGGTGCGGGTTGTAGGCCGCGATGGCATCGGCAGCATCGTCGAGGGTGTCGAAACCACGCATACCCGAACGCATGAATTCTTGGATGCGGATCCGCCCGGTTTCTTCGATGCGGGGCGCCACATCGACGAGCACCAGGCATGTTGCCAAGGGTGGCTCGCCAACTGTGGCCTCGAGAGCCAGCAGCGATGCGATGCCACCGAGAGAGGCGCCGACGAGAGCGGGCGGCTGCTCGAACGAACGGGCGATCGCGATGATGTCCGCCGCGAATCGTTCCAATGCATAGTCGCCGTCCGGTGACCAGTCGCTGTCGCTGTGCCCGCGCAGATCTAGTGATACGGCGCGGTAGCCGGCGTCGGCGAACACGCCGCCGGCGCCACCCCAGGCGTGACGTGTTTGCCCGCCGCCATGCATCAAGAGCACTGGTGGGCCTGTGCCGGTCGGGGGGTCGTAGATGTCGGCGGTGATCGCCAGCCCGTCACCGGCAAGGCGGACGGTGGCATCAGGATCACGTCGGGGGGTCACCGCCCTATGATCGCAGCCCCGACGGCACCGTCTGATATCGGACGGTCACACCGCGGATGGGGCGCCGTCGCGACGACTGTTGATCGCGGCCAAGAGGGCCTCGGGCTCGCCATTGCTTTTGATGCCGCGGCGCCAGCGTTGGGGCATCGATTGGGTGCTGGTTTACGGACTGGTCACGGCGTGGTCCTGTGGGCATTGATGTCATCGACGAGTTGCGCGAGGTCAGGACGGTCGTCGCTGCGGAGGCCCTCGATGATGCCGGGAATGTCGCTGTGCGGCCGGTTCTGACTCATCTTCACCGAGGCGTTTACCGATGCGATACGGACCTCGATACCGACAATGGCTCGGAGTTGAGCATCGATGAATTCTGACGGCGCATCATCAAGTGACCATGGCATTTCACGGTGGCTCTCATGGCGGGCGGTGAGGTCACTGACGAGATGACGGACCCAGGTCACGTCGTCGTGGACGATGAACTCACCGCGGAGCTGGAGTTCCATCTTGTTCCAGGTGGGGACAACACGTCCGTGCTCGCGTTTGGCTGCGTACCACGACGGGGAGATATAGCCCTGTGGGCCACTCATGACGACAAGTGCATCGCCGAGGTGAGGAGTGCTCCAATGGTCGTTGCCCCGAGCAAGGTGTCCGAGAAGGCGTCCGTATTCGGTGTCGTCGTCATGATGGACCCATGGCACCAGGGTGGCGAGCGGGCCATCCGCGGTCGCCGTGATCAGTTGGCCTGTGGCGTGCGAGTCGATCAGGGTCCTGATCGTCGCCAAGTCAGGTTGAAACGGCCCGGGGACGTACATGACGCCATCGTGGCAGATTCGACGTCTCGAGGGTGGAGAACGATGTGTCGGTGCTGGGGCTAGGTCAGCACTGCTTGGGTTTGGGTGGTTCGCGACACAACTTTGCCGGCTGGATTGATGATGTCGGTCGTGACGACGACGGTGCGACGGCCAGCGTGCACTAGTTCGACTTTGACGTCGTAGATGCCCTCCGGTGCGGGGCGGAGGAAGTTGGTTGCTGACGACACGGTTGATGTACCTGCACCGGCGGGGAGGTGGCGCGTGGTCAGCATTGCACCCAAGCTGTCGGCCACAGCCATGAGGAAACCTCCATGCAGGTTGCCATTGACGGTGCACATTGTTGTGCCCCAGGCCACCCGTCCTGTCAGGGTGTGGTCGTCGCAGCGATCGATGACCACACCAAGCAGCTCGGTGAACGGCATGGATTCGTACGCCATAGCTGTCATGTCAGGGTCCCCTGGCGGGGTGGGAAGAAGTGACGTCATCCGTCCACCATTGCAGCGATATTTGCCTGTGCCGAAGTCGAGTGTGGAAAGCCTCACGCAGCCAGTTGTGAAGCTCCGTTCACCCGCATCATTGGTGCGGGGTGTCAGATGTCGATGGTCTTGGGGTAGTACGTCCCCGGTGGGATCGCGGCGGTGTCACGGTTGAAGTCGCCGTCGAACGGCCACGAATCGTCGGCACCGAACTGCATCAGGCGGCCAAGTTCGCCACCTCCGGCGGCTTCGTTCCCCACCAGCGACCAGGCCTGACGTTTATAGGTCCAGTTGTCGGGGTCGAGGCGGTGGGTCTCGCGCCAGTGGGCAAATGCCGATTCGCGGTCGCCACGGCGCCACGCATCGGTTCCTAACTCAAATCGAGCCGCCGCTTCGGACTTGGCGCGGTCGCGTGGGCGTGACGCGGCCACAACCTCATCGGGTGTCAGCGCGAAACGGGAACCGTCACCGTGTGCGGCCCAGTCGCGAATGGCGTCGGCGTAGGAGTTGCGGTCCTGGCCCGCGCGGAGAGCAGCGAGTGCCTCCTCTCCCTTCTCTGCGGCTTGTCTCTCACGTTCAGCCATCAGGTTCGCCAGCCACTCCGGATACTCCGCGGGGCCGGCCCATCCGGGTTCGGCTGGGCGCACGATCATCCCTGCTTCGTCGATCCATATGACATTTGGGATGTTGACCACACCGAACGCTCGCTCAAGAACGTGTTCTGTGTCGATCAGCGAGGGGTGTTGTGGACGCGCTGCATCGACGTACTCGCGCACTGCATCGGCGCCGTCGCTTTCGATGGCGACAGTGATGATCGTGACCGGGGTGCCGGCCTCCCGAAGTTCGGTGTGGAGGGCCTGCCAACCTGGCAGGTCGTATCGGCAGCCTCAATAGGGGGCCCAACTGACGATCACGACTTTCTCGCCATGGAACTGTGAGAGCGCGACCTCGTTGCCGTCAAGGTCATGCAGCACAACGTCGGGGGCCTCGGCCGAATCGAGTGCGTGTCCGCTGAATGACGCGGGGCCGATGGCCACATTGCCGGTGGCGTCATCGGTGACGACGGCCATCCCAAGTCGTTCGGCGACGGACAGCGGGTCCCGGTCGGTGCCGAGAGGCACGCATATGCCACCTTTGCAGGCGCCTTCTGGTTTGATCTGCCAGCCGGTCGCTGCTGTGAACGCATCGAGATCGATGGTGGTGGAGTCGAACAGCACGGGGTCATCGTGCCAGATGGCATGACCACTGGGGGACATGAGCCGTCACCGGTTGATGGTGCGCATGGCCTGCTGGCAACCCACGGCGCTCTTATGGCGAGTCATCCGGGTGGAGGAGGGAGCACTGCGGTGAGTTCATCAACGGTGACTCCGAGGGTGGCGGCTGCGTCGTTGAGTGGCTCACCAGGAGGCGGCAGCGCGGCCTGTAACTCCTCGACCGTGACGCCGAGTGCCATGGCGGCATCACTGAAATCGGGGCTCTGGCCCGTGGGGGCGCCGGCAGGAGGAGCATCGCCAGTGGGTGCACCGGTGGGAGGAGCGCCGGTTGAGTTGTTGCCGCTCACTTCTCCGTTCAAGCAACGGGACACAAAGGGGTACTCATCGGTGATGAAGTAGGCGTACTGACCGTCAATCCAGATGCCGTTACATTCGTCGAGGTCACCGAGCGACTCGTCGAACGTCCAGTCCGATACGAACGTCCCATCCGGTTCGGTCCCGTCGATCTCGACCGGCGCCGCCCCGATGGCTCGAGACCCTATGCATCCGCTGCCCGTCCGGGGCCCGGTCGACAACGTCCAACTTGGTGAGTAGGCCCCTGACATCGAGTAGTAGATCAGGTAACCGTCAGCAGCGAATCCGACATGCACGAGGTCATCGCCTGACGTTGCAGCTTGCGCGAGCAATTGGGAGACACCGTGATAGTGGTACTCGCCGTTTGGTTGGACGTGAGCATTGTTGAAGTCGAGGCCCAGGTCGTACGTGTCCTGTAACGCCTCGACCCGGTAACGCTCACCGCTGTCGCATTCGACCGTCTCAGCGGTCTCGGGCTCGAATTTCACCCCGTTGACGGCAACACCGGGGACCATCGCCCAGGTCGCAGTACCGGTCCAGGTCGCGTTGGTTGGGAACACCCACGTGTTGTCTTGGGCGCTGATGGTGTTCGGGTTGCCAGAGTTTGGGAACTCGCCGGTGTCGTGGTTTGGCAGTGCATTGGTGACGATCGTGCGCTCGGTCTCGGTCACAGTCACCGTCGTCAGCGTGTCGAACTCCTCGTCGACGAGGCGGTAATCACCGAGCCAGTCGCTGGCGGAGAGCGCAGCCACCGGCTGGCTGTCCACAGTCGCATCGGTGGCAGCCTCAGTCACCTCGGTCGGCTCGCTGGTGGAAGTGGCGTCGTGTGCCGCGTCACCCGTAGAGGCGTCGGCGTCCCCATCGTCGCTGGTCAGGCCTTGTTCAGCATCGGCCGTATCGGAGGTGGTGCTATCGGACCCAACGGAGACTGGGGTCTCACTCGTCTCGTCGGATGATGCCTCGTCGCTGTCGGTGCCGCATCCGGTAGCCGTGAGGGCAAGAAGAAGGCAGACCCCCACAGGCGTGAGTTGGCGGAACGCTGTGGTGTAACGCATACCGATGAGTCTGACGGTTAGGGGTAAGAGCGCAGTAATTTAGGGGTAAGAGCGCAGTAACTCGCTGGCCAATCGGCGCGAGCGAGACTGGGATGAGCGGGGCTAGAGCAATGGTTTGGACTTGCGTGGCTCTGGTCGAGGTTCTCTTCCGGCCGTTTCTCTCAGCGATTCGGCATCTGGTCGCAAAGGGGCTCGTTCTGTTTGACGTCAGACATTTGCATTTGCCGCGTGGTTCGTAAATGATGGTGAGTGATGTCGTCAATGCGTAAAAGCTTGTATTCGTCGTTGATCTTGGTAGCAGTTTCTGCGTGTGGTGGCGGGAGTGCAGGCTCTGCACCCGCGACAGAAGAGGGGCTCCAGCAAACCGCCAAGGAAATGGCGGAAGTGACCTTCGATAACCCGGTCGGCATGTACGACTATCTGTCCGCGCAATGCCGATCTGAGATCAGCCGTGGAGATTTCGCTGGTCAAGCCATGTTCGCGAAAGTGTTCCTCGATGCCATCGTTGATGGCCGCACAGTCACCATCGCCACTGTCAATACCCGCAACGTGACCGCCACGTCGGGCGAGGCGGAGGTCATCGTTGAACTGGACGGTGAGGTGTTCGAGTCAGAACCCGGCTACGACACCTATGTGTATGAAGATGGGGCATGGAAGTCGACTGACTGCCCAGAGGCCGACTTGTTCGGTGATGAAAGCGATGACGAATCCGACGCACCGTCGGACACCGTGGGCGGTGAACTTCGCTCGGCTGATGAAGTACGTGCTGAAGAAGCGGTGCAAGGAACACGCGGTGAGTTCGGATCAACGGTCGAACTCGATGGTGTCACTGTCACATTGAGTTCGCCCACCGTTCTTGAATCGGACGAGCCGACATTACGAACTGATATCCGTGTCGAAAATCGACTCACGGAACAGTTGTGGTATGTGCCGACAGAGATCATCTGCGCTGGCAGCCCCGCAGCTGGGACGTGGGGCTGGGAGTCAACGTTCAGCCCGGGTGACGAAATACCTTCCGGAAGTTACGCAGACGGCTACGTCGACCTCAAGCTCCCAAATCCCGACTACAACGATGAACCACCACCGTGCGACTCGCCTGCCCACATCGTCGTTCGGCCGGTGCCGGATTCATGGGATGACATCGGTCAAGCCGTCTGGCAAATACCCGATGACTTGCTCATGCGTCTGAACAATTAGTGGGCGTTCTGTAGGAATCCGTTTCGCCTGCTGTGGTGCGGATGTTGGGTAGATGGCCCGGCTCTTAATCACACCGATTCGGCCGGTTGACCACACACCTGAGAGACCTTGTTGAGAAGGTACGGCGGTCTCTTACTTGTCGATCTTACGCCCCGCCCTCATTCTTGTACCTGACGATCTCACGCTGAGCACCGCACAAAGAGCACTCGATCACCCTGGTTGTGCGCCGAATGTCCTGTCTGCGTGACCCCTCCACCGTCTTGAACCGGTGAAGCTTCCGCTTTGGCCGTGCATCAGGTAGGCCGCCCACGGGGGCCCGACAGAGCAAGTCGACCTTTGCGGCAAGCCGCCTGAAGTGAACTATGCCAGCGACGCCGCCGACGATGCCGCCCAACAGTCGCGAAAAGTCTCCAACAAGGATCGCTGCGGGGACGTTGACCATCATCACAACGGTCCCGATTCCCAACAGGACGTCAAGTTTGCGCACGATTACCCCTCGGGCTGCCGACCAAAACGGTCCGAAAACGTGCCTAGCACGATAGGTCTGCCCATCTCCACGACCCGCGATGGTCACGATGTTGCAGAAGGTACGGTGGCTTCGCCAGCGGAAGACCGATCTGCCAATCGGGACAGCGTTGACGTGAAACCAGCAGTAGAAGGGCGGATTTCTACTAGAGAAACAGCCGAACTCTGCTAATCCCCCTTGGTGGAGCTGGGGGGAATCGAACCCCCGTCCATCAGTCCGTGAACGGACCCGCTACGACCATTCCCGACTGCGAGCCTGACGCCGGCTCATCGGCGGGTCGACCGATCCGAAGATCAGCGCTCGGACTTTCCCGAGAGCCAGTGGTCTTTCCCACCGTCAGCGTTCTTTCTCGCCGTCATCCTCCGCTTCTGTTGCCGGGCTGCGCAGGATCGGCCCCGTGCGGCATTGCTGCTCACGATGACTCTCCACTCACCTGAGATCAGGCGGCGAGAGCGAACTGCTCATCGGCAATTCTTTGGTTTGCCCCGTTTCACGAGTCTGAGCAACTCGGGTCGCAGATACGCCCAACAGTTCTGACGTCGAAACCGGTCAGCCCCGAGAACGTGTTGCTGGTATGTCCGGGGATGACCACCCGTATGTCCACATAGACGCTACCGCAGGGGTGTGACGATTGGGGTCGGTGCCGACCTAACGTGGCGATGTGAGCAGTCCTGTACGAGCGACGAGCGACGACCTTGGTCAATTGGCAATCACCGGATGGCGAGCGTTCACCCCCGACCCCGTGGTGCGCTGGTTTTTCCCCAACGATGCCGACTACGAGGCGAACGGCCGCGACATGTTCGCCTGGGTGCTGCGACGCGGATTGGCTCTTGACACCGTGTGGGCCACCCCCGGCAGCACCGCCTTCGCGCGATGGACCCCACCAGGACGGCCCGAACCCGACGTGGACGATGGGCCAGCAGCGGACGAACCCGACTGGCGACTGGCGCGCTACATCGCCTACAAGGAGATCACCGACCAGCACGCACCCACCGAGGACCACTGGTATCTCAACATGCTGGCGACTCACCCCGATTGGCAGCGCCGTGGCTACGGAGCAGCGCTGATGGGCTGTGTGTTTGCCATCGCCGATGCCGAGGGCCTCGGCTGCTACCTCGAGACCGAAACCGCCGAGAATGTCGCCTACTACCGGCGGCACGGATTCGACGTCCGCAGCGAATGGGACCTACGGGCCGACGATGGGCGCAGCGACACCGGACCTCATCAGTGGGGTATGTGGCGGCCGCCGCGCTGATCACCACCGCAGCGCAGGGGTATCAGCCGTACTTGTTGCGTCGGCCGATCTCGCGTTCCACTTCGCGTTTGGCATCGCGTTCAGCGATCGACTGGCGCTTATCGGCGCGGGTACGACCCTTGCCGATGCCCAGTTCCACCTTCACCCGGCCATCGCGGAAATAGAACGACAACGGCACCACCGAAACCCGTTCGCGATCAATGCGAGCAGCGAGTCGTGATATCTCGGCGCGATGTAACAACAACTTGCGTGTGGGCGCCGAAACCAACCGCGAATCCATAGGCAGCGATGGTGACCCCCTCGAGCCACACCTCCCCATTGCGTACACGGGCGAAGCCGTCGGCGATCTGCACCTGGGCGTCGCGCAGGCTCTTCACTTCGCTGCCGTGCAGCACAATGCCCGCCTCGATCGTGTCGATGATCGAGTAGTCGTGACGTGCGCGCCGGTTGCTGGCGATGAGCTTCGTGCCGGGTGGGGACATGGGTCGCCAACGCTACCGAGCTGTACCCACCCGAGGGTCACCATCGTCGATCGGCGTAATTCGACCGCATCAGTGATGTACGTCGTGCCACGGTGCTCCCATGAGGAACGACGACGCACAGTCCGCCCATCGCCAACCGCTGCCCGATGAGAGGGCGCGAAGCCGAGCAACGTCTGCGCCTGATCCGACCGACATCGACGCGATCCGCAGCGCCGTCGTCGGACGGGGCCGCGAGATC
>RFST01000002.1 GCA_009923855.1 Actinomycetota bacterium | reverse complement strand
ATCACGATGATCTACGAGGGCGATAGCCCCGATGATGCCGAGCGTTACATCGTGGGGAACCAAGAAGAGGCCGCTGGCCTGCCCGACGACATCACGATCGTCGGCCCACACTCACCCCTCGGGCAGGCATTGGCCGAGGCCGACCTCGGACCACTGGAATACGAGGGTCCCAACGGTGTGTTGCGAGTGGAGATCATCGCAATCGATGATCTCTGACCAACCGAGGCGATCCCCCTGAACACCATCGACACCCACGCACCCGACGGAACAGACGCCGTCCACAGCGACGACGTCGAGATCAGCGCACCACCGGACCTACCACCGCTGCATCAGGTCGACCTCGGACGCCTGGGCACCGTCGAGGCTCGTGTCGCCGGCGACATCTCGTCGTCGCCGGCCACTCTCGCTCTGCTCCACGGGTGGACCGCCAGCGCCGACATCAACTTCTTTCCCGCCTATGGAGCCCTCGCACAAGAGGCCGCCCTGTTCGCCCACGACCATCGCGGCCATGCCGGGGGGTTGCGGGCACGCCGTGCAGTGCGCCTCGAGGACTGCGCCGACGATGTGATCCGTGTGGCAGATGCACTTGGCGTTGAGCGCATCGTGCCCGTGGGCTATTCGATGGGCGGGGCGATTGCGCAGTTGGTGTGGCAGCGCCATCCCGACCGGGTTGCCGGCATGGTGCTGTGTGCCACAGCCGGCAGTTTTGCCGAGGCGCGCGACGAACGACTGTCGTTCCTCGGGCTCACAGGATTGGCAGCGCTCGCTCGGGTCACTCCCGGTCAGGCACGTGACTGGATCTCGGATCAGGTGTACCTGCAACGCAAGACCCAGACCTGGGGCCCATGGGCGGTGTCGCAGGCGGCACGACACGACTGGCGCATGGTGCTCGAGGCCGGCCGGGCACTCGGATCGTTCTCCTCTCTGGACTGGATTGGCGAGATCGACGTGCCGGTGTCGATCGTCGTCACCATGCGCGACCCGGTTGTGCCATTGCGCCGACAGGTTCGACTCTTCGAGGCGATCGAGCATGCCGCTGCATTCCGCGTGGACGGTGAACACGATGCGATCGTGGCGGTTGCAGACCGCTTCGTTCCTACATTGGTGCGCGCCACGCGCCACGCACTGGGAACATCGCGATGAGCGACCGGTTGACCCGCAGTCGTCTCGCGCGTACCGCTCGGGTTGCCCGGCTCGGTGCTCGCGTGGGCGGCACGTGGGCAGGCACATCGGCCCGCAAGGTGTTTGCCTCTGCGGAGCGGCGCATCGAGCTCGACAACCGTCGGCGCCTTGCCACCGCCGAGCAGGTCGCGGCCGAACTCGGCCAGATGAAGGGCGCCATGATGAAGCTCGGCCAGATGGCCAGTTATCTCGATGACGGCCTACCCGAACCATTCCGGATGGCACTTGCCAGCCTGCGCAACGACGCACCACCCATGTCGTCCGACCTCGCAGCCAGCGTCGTTCGCGACCAGCTCGGCGCTGACCCCACACGGGTGTTCGCCCAGTGGGATCCAGAACCCATCGCCGCAGCCTCAATCGGTCAGGTTCACCGTGCCGTGCTCGTCGGCGACGACGGCGTGGAGCGGCCGGTGGCGGTCAAGGTGCAATATCCCGGTGTCGATGAGGCGATCGCGGCAGACCTTCGCAACGCCGACATGTTGGGCGTGCTGCTGCGGCAGGGATTCGGTGGTCTCGACCCGAGCGAGTTGGTCGAGGAAATCACCCAGCGCCTCACAGAAGAACTCGACTACCGACGCGAGGCCGAGAACCAAGCGATGTTCGCCGACTTCTACCGGGACCATCCCTTCATCCATGTCCCCGAGGTGGTGACAAGCCATTCCACCGCACGGGTACTCACTTCCGAGTTGGTCAACGGCCACACCTGGGATGACGTGATGACCTGGGATGAGGCCGAACGCAACGCGGCAGCCGAGACGATCTTCCGATTCGTCTTCCGCAGCCTGTACACCATGCGATCGTTCAACGGCGACCCTCATCCCGGCAACTATCTCTTCCACCGCGGCGGGCGCGTGACGTTCTTGGACTTCGGACTTGTAAAGCACTTCACGGCAACCGAGATGGAGACCTTCGAAACCATGGTCCGGCTGGCCGCCGTGGACCACGACGCCGCCGGGTATCGAGCGGTACTGGAGTCTGCCGGCATGTTGCAGCGGGATGCTCCGGTCAGCACGGACGAAGTCGGCGCCTATTTCTCATACTTCTACGAACCAGTCGCGACCGATCGCACGATGACGTGGACACCGACCTACGCATCGAGCATCGTGCGTCATACATTTGACCGCTCCAGCCCCATCGCCCAGTACGCCACCGTGCCCCGAGCGTTTGTGTTCATCCAGCGCATCAACCTCGGTCTCTACGCCCTGCTCGGTGAACTAGAAGCCACCGGCAACTATCGGCGCATCGCCGAAGAGCTATGGCCATTCGTCGCTGCGACACCCTCCACCCCTGCCGGGGTCGCCGAAGCCGAGTGGCTGGCCCGGCGACGCAGCGCCGCCGACGCCCAGTAGCGTCGCGGGCATGTCATTGCGCCGCCGTCCGAGAACCTCGTTGCTGCTCAGCACCACCGTCGCGGCGGGTGCCCTGGTGCTGAACGCCTGTGGTGGCGACGACCAGAGCGTGGACGACGCCAACGTCACCGACGTCGAATTGACCCCCGCTAGCGAGGGCTCTGCCGACGAACCGGCCGACGCCCCCGCCGACGAACCCTCCGACGGCGCAAGCGACCGACCCGATGTCACCCCGCCCACGGACCTGCCCAACGAACTGGTGATCACCGACATCGTTGAGGGCACCGGACCTGCGGTGGAGGCGGGCGACACCGTGTGGGTCGACTACACCGGCATCCGTTCCGAGGACGGCGTCGAGTTCGACAACTCATACGACCGCGGCGAACCCTTCCGGTTCACCGTTGGCCAGGGATCAGTCATCGATGGTTGGGACCAGGGGCTGATCGGCGCCAGCGCAGGTACGCAACGTCGACTCGATATCCCTGCAGAACTTGCCTACGGCGACCAATCTCCCGGCGGTGTGATCCGTGCAGGTGACGCCCTCACCTTCATGATCGAGGTGCGCGCCGTGGTCGGGTCGTCGACCGCTGCCGATGCACCGGAGGTGGCACTCACTCCGGCGGACAACGTGACCGAACTCGTCGTCGACGATGCCATCGTCGGAGATGGCGCTGCACTGGCCATCGGCGACACCGCAATCGTTCACCTGCGGATGGCTCGCGCCGACAACCTGGTGCAACTGATCGACACCTGGGGTGACAACAACGCGCTACTCATCGAGATGGTCGACGGCTTCACCGTTCCCGGATTGTTCGAGGGCCTGCAGGGTATGAACGTTGGCGGTGTGCGGGTTCTCACGATCCCCGCCGAGTTGGCATTCGGGTCCGAGGGGGCCCCCAGTGTGGGCCTCCCCGCCGACACGCCCGTCACCATCATCGCCCAACTCGTCGGACGCCTCTGACCCCGTGCCCGACCGCCGATAGGTTGGTCGGCTGTGACGACCCCACTGGAGCAACCATGAGCCCATCGGATACGAACCGTCCCACCACCTTGCCCGAGAAGATCTGGAACCGGCATCTCGTCGCATCGACCGAGGGCGAATCCGACCTGATCTATATCGATCTTCATCTCGTCCACGAGGTGACCAGTCCGCAGGCCTTCGACGGGCTGCGGATGAACGGGCGCAGCGTTCGCCGGCCAGAACTCACGGTGGCTACCGAGGACCACAATGTGCCCACCGCCGATATCGACCGCCCGATCGCCGATCCGGTGTCGGCAACCCAGGTCGACACCCTGCGCCGCAACGCCGCCGAATTCGGCATCACGCACTACCCGATGGGCGATGCCGGCCAAGGCATCGTTCACGTCATCGGCCCCGAACAGGGCCGCACCCTTCCCGGTATGACCATCGTGTGCGGTGACAGTCACACGGCCACGCACGGTGCCTTCGGCGCACTGGCCTTCGGCATCGGCACGAGCGAGGTCGAGCATGTACTCGCCACTCAGACGTTGCCGCAGTCGCGACCGAAATGGATGTCGGTCACCGTCGATGGAGAACTTGCACCCGGGGTGACCGCCAAGGATGTGATTCTCCACATCATCGGGGTCATCGGCACCGGTGGTGGATTGGGCCATGTCATCGAATACCGCGGTTCCGCAATTGAGAGCCTCTCGATGGAAGGCCGCATGACCGTATGCAACATGTCGATTGAGGCCGGTGCTCGCGCGGGCCTCGTCGCGCCCGACGCCACGACATTCGAGTATCTCGCCGGCCGCGATCACGCCCCTCAGGGCGCGGACTGGGATGCCGCAGTCGCCGAATGGTCGACTCTGCGCAGCGATGACGGCGCCGAGTGGGACACCGAGGTATTCATCGATGCTGCCGACATCACGCCGAAAATCACGTGGGGCACGAATCCCGGCCAGGTCATCGGTATCGACGATGTGATTCCGTCTCCCGATGCAGCCGGTGACGCCACATCGCGCGGCAATATCGAACGGGCCCTCGACTACATGGGGCTCGCGGCCGGCACCCCGATTCGCGATGTCACTGTGGACACGGTCTTCATCGGGTCGTGCACGAACTCTCGGATCGAGGACCTCCGCGCCGCCGCTGATGTGCTGCGCGGCCGCACCGTGACAGTGCCGCGCGTGATGGTCGTGCCCGGCTCGCACCGGGTGAAAGCCCAAGCCGAGGCCGAAGGGCTACACGAGGTATTTCGTGCCGCCGGAGCTGATTGGCGCGAACCCGGCTGCTCGATGTGCCTGGCGATGAACCCAGACCGTCTCGAACCCGGTGAGAGAGCCGCGAGCACAAGTAACCGTAACTTTGAGGGCCGCCAAGGCCGTGGGGGTCGCACCCACCTCGTCTCGCCCGGTGTTGCCGCGGCCACGGCCGTCACCGGCCGCTTCACCCGTCCGGAGGATCTGTCATGAAAGCCGTCCGAGTCATCACAGCCACCGGCCTCCCACTGCGCCGCAGCGACGTCGACACCGACCAGATCATTCCCGCGGAATGGCTCAAGCGCGTAGAACGCACCGGTTTCGAGAAGGGGCTCTTCTCCACGTGGCGCGACGACCCCTCCTTCGTGATGAACGACCAGCGCTACAGCGGCGCCGGCGTGATCGTGGCAGGTCCGGCGTTCGGTGTTGGCTCTTCCCGTGAACACGCTGTGTGGGCCATTCAACAGGCAGGATTCGACGCGGTGATCGCGCCGAGTTTCTCCGACATCTTCCGCAACAACTGCACCAAGAACGGCTTGGTGCCGGCTCAGGTGGACATGGAGATCGTGGAGGCCATCTGGGCGGCGATCGACGCTGACCCCGCAACACCGATCGTGGTCGATATGGAACGGCGCGTCGTGGAGGTGCCATCAGCCGGTATCACCGCAGACTTCCCGATAGACGACGCCACCCAACACCGGTTCCTTGAGGGCCTTGACGACATCGCGCTCACCTTGAGCCACGCCGATGCGATCACTGCCTTTGAGCAACAGCGGCCGTCCTGGCTCACCCGCTCGTAGCGTCGCAACTCCAGGCAAGGTCGATGCGTTCACCGCCGAGTGCGGTGCCACGGGCCACAGCACTGCGCCCGTCAGCAGCCACCATCAGCGCGGCATCACGAGCAACAAACCGGACTCCCACCGCAGTGATGTCCAGCACCACCGCGGTGCTGCGGCCGGCCATCACAGTGCCCTCCCCCGCGTCAATGCCCACGGCGTCAACACCTCCAGTCGCACCGAGTTCGCCAGACAGTGCAACACCGGCAGAAATACCAGGGCAGCGGTCCGCAAGATCCCACACACCGAATCGGCGCACCGCGCCATCAGCGCCAACAATGCGAATCGATGCAGCAACCGGGCCGGTTGAGCGAGGCGAGTCATCCGCACAGGCATACGAGCCGCTCACCACATCGCCCCCAACAACACCCGAGAACGTGCCTGATCCGTCGGGCTGGGGGCGCACGGTGACTGCACTGGAGAACTCCGCCGATCGAGTCGCGACCACAAGAGTCGCGGGGATGACCTCGGCGGCAACACCGTCGCGAGCGGCGGCACTCGAGCCTTCGATGACGACGCTCGCTCCGTCGCGAACAACCACGATCTGCAACGCGGTCGCTCCGCTTACCTCCACGGTCGAACAGGTGGCGTAATCCGTCCACAGGTCAATCTCGGCCGACGGCGTTGTTGCCATCTCCACCGTCATCTCGACATCGGCAGCCGAACCCGGCGCATCAACCCGGACCGCGACACTGTCGGCGAGACCAAACGGCGTGGGAGCAGGTGCCGGAGCAGTGGTGGTCGCCGCGATTGCTACCGGCGGCGCCGAGGTTGTCGTTGTGGAGGACGCAGGATCGGCGCTGGTCGAGCACCCTGCGAGCGCGGCAATAGCGCATACGCCGGCGAGGCGCATCGCTCGCATGGGCCTCAGGCTGGCCGCGCGCCTTCGGTCGCGGTGTCTGCCTCGAACGTGGCCAGATCGCTCAGTCGCGGATCGTTCGAGAACACCTCGACCGGCTTACCGAGCGGCAGGCGCAATTGGCGTTGCAACACCCGCATCTGAGTGTGTTGGTTGTACTCGACGAATGTCACTGCCCACCCGTCACGGCCGGCGCGCGCAGTCCGCCCCGAGCGATGCAGATAGTCCTTCGTGTCGCCCGCAGGGTCATAGTGGATGACGGCGCCGATGTCATCGATGTCGATTCCACGGGCAGCCACATCGGTGGCGACCAGCACGGCGAGACGGCCATCGGCGAAACGTTGCAGGGTGCGTTCACGAGCCGCCTGGGAGAGATCCCCGTGGATCGCGGCAGCATCCACCCCCGCCTCGCGAAGCTTGTCCTCGACTTTGTCGCACAGTCGTTTCGTCTGGCAGAACACCACCGTTTTGGCGAAACCACGTGAGATGGATCCCACCACCCGTGCCTTGTCCATGTGATGCACCGCGAGAAAGAGATGGTGCATCGTGCCCACTGTGTCGTCGGCGGCATCGATGGCGACCTCAACTGGATCGGTCAGATAGTGGCGGATCAGGTGACCGACATCGCCATCGAGGGTTGCGGAGAACAGCATGGTCTGGTTCCGTCCGGTGCAATGACGCAGCACCCACTCGACCTGGGGTGTGAACCCATCGTCGGCCATGCGATCTGCCTCGTCGAGGCAGACGATCTGCACCGCGGAGAGGTCGACTTCGCCCGACTTAATCAAATCGATCAGACGTAACGGCGTCGCAACGACGAGATCGGCGCCGCGCTGCAGCGCTGCAATCTGCGGCTCACGGCCCACACCGCCGTAGACCGGCAGCACGCTCAGGCCCGCGGTGGTCGCCACCGGGTCGAGTACCTCAGCGACCTGGACCGCGAGCTCTCTGGTGGGCACCAAGACGAGGCCGTGCGGCATCCGCGGGGCGGCCTGGCCCTGCATCCGCGCCAGCATCGGCACCCCGAACGCCAGCGTCTTCCCGGAACCGGTCTTGGCTCGACCGCACACGTCGTGGCCCTTCATCGCCACCGGAATCGCTTCGATCTGGATCGCGAACGGCTGCGCGAACCCGGCTGCAGCCAACCCGATGTCAACCGACTCGGGCACGCCGAGCGCAACAAACCCTGTGGGGGGTTCCACCGGCGCCAACCCACTGCCGCCGGTTAGCGAGCCAGTCCTTGCGGGCGTGTCATCATCGCGACGTGAACGTTCGTGACCGCGATCGGAGCGGTCACCTGATGACCGGCGACGCCCACCCGAGCGGCCACCGGAGCGCCCCGACGGGCGCGCGTTGTTGTGTGTCATGGTGACCTGCACCCTACCTGCCGCCCCCGGAACACGCCGTGCACGCCATCGACACGACCCAGCCACCACCGGACATTTCCGCGGTGCTTTGCCTGTGACGACGTACAGGAGTAGCCTTTCGAACAATGAGCGCCATCGCCGACCGCCGCGAGTTCCTCCTCCTGCTTACGTAGGGCGAACGCGCACGGTCCCGTTCGCCCGCCCCCACCGCCCCGGTCGGGGGCTTCTTGCTTTTTCAGCGCCCGCCGGATTCGACCGCCACGCTGCACACACCAACGATCGACACGACACCTCACGACGGAGACGACAACCACATGGCTCCCACACCTGCAACGCCCGCACAGATGCCCTTCGAGCGATACCAGCCGTTCATTCCTCTGGTACTCACCGACCGCACCTGGCCGAACCGCACCATCGACGCAGCCCCGATCTGGTGCTCGGTCGACCTGCGCGATGGCAACCAGGCCCTGATCGACCCGATGGACCCCGTGCGCAAACTGGCGATGTTCCGCGAATTGGTCGCAATGGGCTTCACCGAAATCGAAGTCGGTTTCCCATCAGCCAGCCAACCCGACTTCGATTTCGTGCGCCAGTTGATCACCGACGACCTCATTCCCGACAACGTCTGGATCCAGGTCCTCGTGCAGTGTCGCCCCGAACTGATCGCGCGCACCTACGAAGCGCTCGAGGGTGCCCCACGGGCCATCGTGCACTTCTACAACTCGACGAACCCGCTGCAACGCGAGGTCGTCTTCGGCCTCGACAAGCCCGGCATCATCGACATCGCCGTGGAGGGAGCCCGGCTGTGTCGCGAGCATGAGGCAAACCTGGCCGGCACGCAGATCCGGTACGAATATTCGCCGGAGAGCTTCACGCTGACCGAGCCCGAGTTCGCGATCGAGGTCTGTGAAGCCGTGATGGACGTGATCGCGCCCACCCCTGACGACCGCCTCATCTTGAACCTGCCCGCAACAGTCGAGTGCTACTCCCCCAACGTGTATGGCGATGTCATCGAATGGTTCGGTCGCACGATTCGCGACCGCGACTCGGTGATCATCAGCCTCCACCCTCATAACGACCGCGGATGCGCTGTCGCCGCCGCCGAATTCGGCGTCATGGCCGGTGCCGACCGTGTTGAGGGAACCCTCTTCGGCAACGGTGAACGCACCGGCAACGTCGACGTCGTCAATCTGGCCATGAACCTGTTCGTCAACGGCGTGGACCCCGGCCTCGACATCTCCGATATCGACGCCCTGCGGCGAACCGCTGAATACTGCAACCGGCTGCCAGTGCACCCGCGGCATCCTTATGTCGGCGATCTCGTCTACACCGCATTCTCTGGCTCACACCAAGACGCCATCAAGAAAGGGTTCGCCGCTCTGCCCGACGACTACGAGACCTGGGGCGTGCCCTATCTGCCACTCGATCCCAAACATGTCGGGCGCACCTACGAAGCCGTCATCCGCGTCAACTCACAATCCGGCAAGGGCGGAGTTGCCTACGTGATGAAGGAGGAGTTCGGCTACGACCTGCCACGTCGACTGCAGATTGAGTTCTCCAAGACCATTCAGCACATCACCGAGGACTCGGGGACCGAGATCTCACCATCGGTGATGTGGGAAGCCTTCAGCACCGAGTACCTGCCCGAGACCCCGCACATGCGCCTGCGGAGCCACGAGCTGCACACCTCCACTGCCGATGGCGCAGGCCGCACACGCCTCAGTGCCCAAGTGGAGGTTGACGGCACATCGGTCACGCTCACCGGCGAGGGAGACGGACCGGTCGAGGCATTGGTGACGGCGCTGCGCACCGAATGGGATGTTGCCTTTGACGTCCTCGACTACTCCGAGCACGCCATCGGCCGTGGAGCCGACGCCCAAGCCGTGGCCTACGTTGAGAGCGCCACAGGCACCTCCACCAGATGGGGAATCGGCACCGATCCGAACATCACCACAGCATCGCTTCGCGCGGTGCTGTCGGCCTTCGAACGCCAGCGCTACAGCGACGACTAGGGTGGGCTCATGCGCGTTGTTGTCGATTTCGATCTCTGTTCCGCCACCGGTGGGTGCGCCCAGGTGTGTCCTGAGGTGTTCGAGGTGCGTGACGACGGCTACCTCTACGTGCTGATCGACGAACCGGGCGAGGAATTGCGCGCCACGGTGACCGACGCTGCGGATCTGTGCCCGACCGCAGCGATCACCATCGAGGGCTGAGCCAGTGCCCGGCGGTTTCCATGCCCGCCTCCAACGGGCATGGGAGGTGAGCGATAGCGCCCTGTGCGTTGGACTCGATCCGGATCTCAACCGAATGCCCGAACCACTCGACGGGCGCCCCGACGCGATCGAACGCTTCTGCATCGACATCGTCGATGCCACAGCCGACCTCGTCTGCGCCTTTAAACCGCAGATCGCATACTTCGCCGCTCACGGCGCCGAGGATCAACTCGAGCGGATTTGTACCCATATCCGCGACAACCACAGCGATGTCGTGCTCATTCTCGATGCCAAGCGAGGCGACATCGGCTCCACTGCCGAGCAGTATGCCCGTGAGGCTTTCAACCGCTACGGCGCCGACGCCGTCACCGTCAACCCCTACCTTGGCACCGATTCGATCGAGCCTTTCCTCGCCGCTGGTGGTGGGGTGATCGCACTGTGCCGCACCTCCAACCCCGGCGGCGATGAACTGCAGATGCTCGAGGTGGAAGGGGAACCCCTCTACATCCGAGTTGCGCGCATGGTTGCCCAACGTTGGGCACCGCTCGGCGATTGCGGTGTGGTCGTCGGCGCCACATATCCCCGCGAACTGGCCCGTGTGCGTGCAGAAGTTGGCTCATTGCCGATCCTGGTGCCGGGTGTTGGAGCGCAGGGTGGCTCGGCTGCTGATGCGGTCACCTCTGGTGCTGACGCCACCGGACGCGGCGTGATCATTAACTCATCGCGCGCAATTCTCTACGCCGGCTCCGGTGCCGAGTATGCCGAGGCTGCGCGGCGGGTTGCCATCACCACGCGCGACGACTGCCGCTCGTGATCACCCCTCGAGGGCAATGACGCTGGTCACCCCGGCCGCCGCACGCAACCGATCTGCGACACTGTCATCCACCCGTGACCCGGTGGCGATCAGCATCAACGCAGAGCCGGGGCGATCGACCCGCCCCACGTCCATATCGGCGATATTCACCTGCGCATCACCGAGGATGGTGCCCACCGCACCGATCACACCCGGCCGGTCGTCATTGGAGATCAGCAACATGTGATCGGCAGGCGGCACATCAACACCGTGCCCGTCCACTTCCACCAATCGCTGGCGGGCGCTGCGCCCGGTGAGAGTGCCCGCAATCGAGTGCTGCCCACCGGTGATCGTGAGCAGATTGACGTACTCGTCCGACACCGCGGTCGACACCTCGCGCATCTCGAGGCCGGCGGCGCCGGCCAGACGCGGTGCGTTCACATAACTCACCTGCTCATCGGAGATCCGCGAGAAAAACCCTTTGAGTACGGCCAGGCCCAGAATACGCGTGTCGTACGCGGCGATATCGCCCTCCACCCGGAATTCGAACGATTCGGGAGTTGAACCGACCAGTGACGAGTACAACCGTCCGAGTCGCTCGGCCAGACCCAGATAGGGCCGAAGGTTCTCGTTGGCTTCAGCGGCATCAACGTTCACAGCCCACGGCACGAAATCCCCGGCCAACGCCAGCAACACCATGTCAGCGATGGCATCGCCGGCCTTGTCTTGGGCCTCACGGGTGCTCGCGCCGAGGTGCGGGGTGACCACCACCTCAGGGCGGCCAAACAGCGGTGACTCGGTGCACGGTTCCGTCGAGAACACATCGAGCGCTGCTCCCGCAATGATGCCCTCATCAATACACGCAGCCAGGTCAGCCTCGTCAACGATGCCACCGCGCGCCACATTGATGACCCGCAATGAGGGTTTCGCCCCGGACAACAATTCGCGGTTGATCAAACCGGTAGTCTCGTTGTTCTTCGGCAGGTGCACGGTCAAGAAATCCGAGGCCGCAACCAGCTCGACCAACGACATCAATTCCACGCCCATCTGCTTGGCGCGGTCAGCCGAGACGAACGGGTCGTAGGCCACGATCCGCATCTGAAATCCGCGCGCCCGGTCGGCGACGAGTTTGCCGATACGGCCCAACCCGACGACACCGAGGGTCTTGTCCGCGAGTTCCACACCCTCCCAGCGTGAGCGTTCCCATCGTCCGTCGACCAGTGCCGAGTGGGCCTGAGGGACATTGCGAGCCTGGGCCAGCAGCAGCGCCATGGTGTGTTCGGCTGCAGAGATGATGTTGGACTGCGGTGCATTCACCACCATCACGCCCCGCTCGGTCGCGGCAGCCACGTCCACATTGTCGAGACCGATGCCGGCGCGGCCCACCACGACCAAATCGCGACCCGCTGCCAGCACCTCATCGGTGACCTGCGTTGCCGAACGAATAATCAATGCATGAGCACCGTCGATTGCCTCCACGAGCTGCGACGGACTGAGACCCTCGCGGACGTCCACCGTGTGCCCGGCGGCGCGCAAGCGATCTAGACCGCCATCGGCGATGGCTTCAGTGACGAGGATCCGCGACATAGACCGACATCGTTACCTACCGACACGGTCACCACCAACCACGCACACGTCTTCGTACGAGATGTCAATGCGACCGGACACACCGAGTCGGCCGTGGCAGCCCACGCCCTCACGGCTACCGTGGGCATCGTGAGTGATGACGTCGGCCCCGACATCAACATCGTCACCTTGTCGACCCCGGCCGAAATGGCCGATGCCGGACGCGTCCTCCAGCAGATCTGGGGGGCGAACCGGCCGATGGTCGGCCCCGAGCTGCTGCTTGCGATCGAGCACGCTGGCGGTTATGTGGCCGGCGCATATGACGGCGACCACCTCCTCGGCGCCTCGTTCGGCTTCCTCGCTCGCCACCAAGGAGATGCCGCTCTGCACAGTCACATCACCGGTGTGCTGCCGGGAGTGCGCCACAGCGGGCTGGGACGTGCCATGAAATACCACCAGCGCACGTGGGCTGCCGAGCGTGGCATCGACTGGATCACATGGACGTTCGATCCCCTCGTGCGCGCCAACGCCTGGTTCAACCTCGAGGTGCTCGGAGCCGAGATCTCGGAGTATCTGGTGAACTTCTACGGGCCGATGAGCGATGCGGTGAATGCCGGGGATGACAGCGACCGACTCGTCGCTGCATGGGCCGTGGCCGACCGGCCTCGACCCGACAATGCGCCAGCAGACCTCCACGTGCCCACACCGGCCGACATCGTGGCTCTGCGACGCACCGACCCCACCGCTGCCGAGCGCTGGCGCGTCGACGTCCGCGATGCCCTCTCAACAGCGATGGCCCGCGGCGCCACGGTGATCGGCATGAGTCGCGACGGTGACTACCTACTGAAAGACGGCACGTGACATGCATCTGACCGGACTCGAACTACGGCGCATCGCCATGCCGCTGGTCACACCCTTCCGCACCAGTTTCGGTTCCCAGACCGCCCGCGACATCCTGCTCGTGGGATGGTGTCACGACGGTGCCGACGAACCCACCGGATGGGGCGAATGCGTCGCAATGTCCGAGCCCCTGTACTCATCGGAGTTCGTCGATGGTGTCGCCACAGTGATCGAGCGATTCTTGGCACCTGCATTGGCCGCTGCCGGTGACATATCGGCTGCCGACGTCGACCGGGTTCTGGGACCGTTCAAAGGCCACCATATGGCCAAAGCAGCACTCGAGATGGCGGCACTCGATGCCGAGTTGCGGGCGCAGAACCGCACCCTGCACCAACTGCTGGGTGGCACTCGCGACCATGTGCCAAGTGGTGTCAGCGTCGGCATATTCGACAACCTCGACGACCTTCTCACCTCGGTGCAGGGATACGTCGATGACGGCTATGCCCGCATCAAACTCAAGATCGAACCCGGCTGGGATATCGAACCGGTGCGCCGCGTTCGCGACCTCATTGGCGATGACATGGGCCTGCAGGTGGACGCCAATACCGCCTACCGGCGCACCGATATCGACCATCTCTGCCGCCTCGACGAGTTCGGCCTGCTGTTGATTGAGCAGCCCATGCCCGTCGACGACCTGCTCTCCCACGCCGCCCTCGCGGCCGCATCGACCACACCCGTCTGCCTCGACGAGTCGATCGAGTCGCTCACCCAGGCATCGGACGCCATCGATGTCGGCGCCACATCGGTGATCAACATCAAGCCGGGGCGTGTCGGCGGCTATCTGACCGCGCGCCGCATCCACGACCTCTGCCGTGAGCGCGGCATTGCGGTGTGGTGCGGTGGAATGCTGGAGACCGGCATCGGCCGAGCAGCCAACTGCGCCCTCGCCGCCCTCGACGGCTTCACCCTGCCGGGGGACATCAGCGCCTCGCGTCGCTTCTGGGCTCGCGACATCGTGCGTGACCCAATCGACGTTGTCGATGGATTGGTCGCGGTGCCCACCGCGCCAGGCCTCGGTTACGACCTTGATCATGACGTGCTTGCCGAGGTGACCACCGAGCGTCGGATGTTCACCCTGCATCCCGGCCAATGACCGGTGGGCTGGGCATCACCCTCGGACATCAGCAGCGGTAGCGTGCTCGCGTGCCCCACGAGTTCCTCACCCCCGAATGGATCGAGGCCGCGCGGGAGATCCGTCAGCGCCATGCCGACGCTGTGGCCCCTCCGACCGTTGATGTTCGGGTGAACTTGACCGTCACCGAGGTGCCCTTCGGCGATGGTGAGATCGCTGCCCACCTCGACACATCCGACGGCACTGTCGATCTCGATCTCGGCGTTGTTGATGACCCCCACGCCACCATCACGCTTACCCACGCCACCGCGCGGGCGCTGCTGGTGGAGCGCGACCCCGCCGTGGTGATGCAGGCCTTCATGACCGGGCAGGTGCAGGTTGAGGGCGACATCATGCGGGTGATGGCGCTGCAAGCCGGCCTTCCCGACGACGAGGTCTCGCTCGCTGTCGCCGAAGAGATCGTGGCCATCACTGCGGGCATCTGACACCCGCGGCGAACCGTATTACGAGGTTCGTAGCGACTCGAGCGCAGCGGCCAAGCCGTCGACCGTCCATGTGGTCGCACTCTCGGCCGATGCACCAGGGGTCCACGGCATCATCCGCTGCAGCGAGCCGCCCATGACCGACAACGTCTCACCCGTCACCCGGCAATCCTGTGCGGCGAGCAGCACCACGAGAGGTGACACATTGGCCGGATCCCATTCATCGAATCCTCCCGGGGGTGGCTCCATGATCTCGGGGAGCCCTGGTTGAGAAAGCGTGAGCCGTGTGCGAGCGCCGGGGACGATGCAGTTCGAGATGACGTCGTAGCGAGCCAGTTCCTGCGCAGCGATCTGACTGAGCGTCGCGATTCCCGATTTCGCCGCGCCGTAATTCGATTGACCCGGATTCGCGAACAGCCCCGAGGTGGAGGCCGTATGAATCAACGACCGTGGTCGACGCTCACCGTCATGATGGCGCTGACGCCAATGCGCCGCTGCCCAGTGCGTCATTGCGAAATGGCCTTTGAGATGTACCCGCAGCACATCATCCCAATCGGCTTCGGTCATCGTGACAATCGCCCGGTCCCGCAGGATTCCCGCATTGTTGACGACCACATCGATATTGCCAAAGGCTGCAACGGCACCGGCAACAACCGCTCCGGCGGCCTCCCAGTCCGACACGTCGTGATGGTCGGCGACCGCCGAACCTCCCGCGTCGACAATCTCGGACACCACGGCATCGGCGGCGGTGGCATCGGAGCCGCGGCCATCATCGTCGACTCCAAGGTCGTTCACCACCACTGAGGCACCCTCGGCTGCCAGTGCCAGAGCATGGGCTCGGCCAAGGCCGCGACCGGCTCCGGTCACCACCACCACGCGCCCTGTGAGCCGACCGGTCATTCCGACACGCTAGTGACCGAGCAACCGCGCCGACGAGGCCGTTGCACGCGCGATCCGCACCCCAGAATCAGACGGCGGTGACTTCAGCGACCGCGCCCGGCTCGAATTCGTCGCCCGCACGCACCGTCTCACCGTTGACCGTGACCTCGTCCACGATGCCGTCACGCGCCCCAAGGATCAGTTCCACCTCGAAACCGGCGTCGCTCAGAATTCTGCGTGCCGTCTCGAAATCGATGCCATCGCCCAGCGATGGCATCACAAGAACCTCCACACCGAGCGACACCGTGACCCCCACGGTGGTCCCACGATCGACGCTGGTACCCGGGGCCGGATCTTGATCGATGATCTGACCCTCGGGGATTTCATCGTCGTAAATGGATTCGACCGTGGTAATGCGCAGTCCGATATCGACGAGTGAGGCCCGCGCTGCGCCGACTTGGGCACCGCTGAGATCGGGCACCGTTCGCGCAGCCGGCCCAGATGACACCACGAGGCGCAGTACGGTGCCCGGTTCGACGCGGGAACCGGCACGCACGGTCATGTCGCCGGGCACATCCCACGAGATCACCTCACCTGCAGGAATGACCTCGTTGGCAATTCGTTCTTCATAGGGGTCAAGCCCCGCCTCGGATAAGGCCGCGATGGCCGCCTCGGCAGCCAGGCCGGTGACCTCCGGGAGTTCACGCAGTAAAGGCCCATCGCTGACCTCCAGACGAAGGAGCCCACCCTCGGCGATCTCGACCCCAGCCGACGGGCTGCTCGATATGACCGTTCCCGCATCAGGAACCTCATCGGATCGCTGCCGCACGATTTCAACTTCCCAGGAGAACGGAGCAACGCGATTGATGGCCGCGGACTCTTCCACACCAACCAGATCGGGAACGGTGTGCACCGGCGTCACCAGCAGCCATCGCAGGGCAAGAACCACAATGATGACGCCCGCAGCAGCAGCGGAGGGCAGCAGCCATCGGGGACGCCGACGGGGTGTGATGACGTCGTCAGCATCGGGCTCGGCGTTGTCAGCAGCGGGTATGTCAGCGGACGCGTCCGCTGCGGGGTCGTCCTGCGCAACCTCGACAACCGGCGGCGATGGTGTCGGTGCGCTGACAGCGTCAGCGATCGACGGGGCATCGGAGGTGACGATCGTCAGTGGCTCGGTACGGTCGGTGACGGCGGTGGTGCGTGGCACAGGTCGCGACGGCACAGGCACCGGCTCTGGCCTCGGGAGACGGCGCGCGACCTCCAGTAATGCGGTACCCATCGCCACCGCATCGCTGCGCTCCGCCGGGTCAGGACGGGCTGCTCGTTCCAACGGTGCAGCAAGTGGCCCGAGTTCGGCGCCGACCGGGAGCAACCGGTCGACACGAGCGGCGAGGGTGGCGGTGGTCGACCCGGCATCGAAGGGAACCGACCCGGTCACAGCCTCTACCAACACCAGCGCAAGTGCATAGATATCCGACGCCGGCCCCGGAGGTGCACCGTGTACCTGCTCGGGTGATGCGTAGGCCGCAACATGATTGTCGATACCGGCGGGGTCGACCCAGAAAGGCTCAGCCAGCACGCGTGCGGGGCCCACATCCGCCAGGCGTGGCCGGCCATCAGCACCGAAGAGGATCTTCGACGGCGTGATCTCCCCATGGACCAACCCATGGGCGTGCGCTTCGGCCAACGCCCGACAGATATCGAGACCGACCGCCAGAGCCTGTGATGGCGACAGACGCCGACCCCGGTCGAGCACATCACGAAGGCTTCCGGCCTCGATTGGTTCGGTCACGACCCACGAGCGCCGACCCACAGGAGTTGCCTCGCTGCCCCAGTCGAACACGGCAACCAAACCCGGATGGCTCACCACTGAACAACGCCGCATTGCTGCGTCGAAGCGCTGATCGAAGCCCACCGGTGCCGACAGGGCAGGGGTGACGCATTTCAAGGTGACCGGCTGATCGTCGTCGACACCACGCGCATCGAATACTGAAAAGCTTGACCCCGACGACACCGCCGCGGTGACGACCCATCGGCCGCCGACCACCGTGCCGACATCGGGCAGCACCTGCTCGAGCGATCCATCCACGAGCCCTCGACGCTATCGGTGTTCGCGCTCCGGTTGGGGTCACCGCCGACGGCCGGGCATGATGGCGTCGTGGCCGACGACATCGACCCAAACCCCTCCCCCGAAAGCGCCGAACACGCCACCGCCACGGTGGCTGACGACGCCTCGACGGCACCCTCAAGCAACCCTGCACCAACCACGGGTGGCCGACGGCGCATCGACCGCGGTCTGCTCATCGTGTCCGCCGTCATCGCACTCGGACTGGTCTTTGTCGCGCGAGGTCTGCTGATCGGAGTGACCGGCGACGACCGAGTGGACCTTCCCGCCACGGTGGAGTCGGTCGTCCCAGTGCCCGATGCCGAACAGGCTCTGGCCCAAACGAACGTCTTCGTCGATCTTGCACCCGGCTATACGGGTGTGCTGATCATCGATGGCGTTGAACTCGAAACCGTTGACCTGTCAAGCCTGCAGGACAGCCTCACCGACCCCGGGGAACAGATTTCGGTCCCCCCGGTGACCGTGTTCGAACCCGGTAACTCCACGCTCACGTTCACCCCTTCGGCCGCTGCCGAGATTGAGCGGTTCGAGTCGGGAATTCACCGGGTGACAGTTGTGCACTGGCCCATAGCCGAAGGCCGTGAACGCGCGCGATCGTTCACCTGGCAATTCAACGTGGTGTAGTTCTCACCGGGCGTTGTCGCTCAGGAAGGCGGTATCTCGCCCGTTTCCAACAGCGTCTCAAACGCGTCGGCGTCTATCTGGGGTACACCCAACTGCTCGGCCTTCGTGAGTTTCGACGCGCCGGCGCCCTCGCCCACGACCAGCACGGTCGTGCTCTTCGACACACTGCCCGGCGAGGTGCCGCCGCGGGCAACGACCGCGGCTTTGGCTCCATCGCGGGTGTACCCGGGCACATTGCCAGTAATGACCACCACATGGCCGTCCAGAGTTGCCGCAATCGTCTCATCGGGGATGAGTGCCGGGTCAACCACATCGAGGCGGACACCATTGGCTTCCAACCGATCGACGAGTTCACGGTTCGACTCCATGTCGAACCACGCGGCGATGGAGGCTGAGATGACCGATCCCACCCCGTCGACCTTGTCGCGTTCGACGTCGGTTGCCGACAGGACCGCGCGCACATTGCCAAAGGCCACCGCGAGCGACTGAGATGCGGACGGGCCGAGGTGTTTGATGCCGAACCCGGTGAGCACCCGCCAGGCCGGTTGTGACCGGGACGCGTCGATTGCCGAGATGAGTTTCTCGGCGGAAATCCGCGCGAAACCCTCCAGGGCCTCCACCATGTCGACATCGAGTCGGTACAGGTCGGCCACATCGCTCACAAGGCCGGCCGCGGTGAGTTGAGCAACCGTGCGCTCGCCGAGACCTTCGATATCCATCGCCCCACGGGTGGCCCAATAGATGATGCGCTGGTCGCGTTGGAACGGGCATGCCGCTTCGACGCACCGCGTGTCGGCTTCGCCATCGACACGGACCAAGGTGGACAAGAGCGAACAAGGACACAGCGACGGAAAGTCCCACGGTTTGCTGTCGGCGGGGCGCTCCGACAGCACCGGGCCGACAACCTCGGGGATGACATCGCCGGCCTTGCGCACCACCACCACATCGCCGGGACGCACATCTTTGAGCCGGACCTGATCCTGGTTGTGCAAAGTGGCCATCGACACCGTGGAACCGCCGACAAACACCGGCTCGAGCACAGCAAAGGGTGTGGCCCGCCCGGTGCGCCCAACGGAGACCTGGATGTCGACCAGGCGTGTGGTGCGTTCTTCGGGCGGAAACTTGAACGCGATGGCCCAGCGCGGCGCCCGCGATGTGAACCCGAGTCGACGACGCTGATCTGCGCTATCGACTTTCACCACCACACCGTCGATGTCGTAGTCGAGATCGTGACGATGATCGGCCCAGTGCTGGCAGAACTCAAACACGTCATCGATGGTGTCCACCGTGCGGATCGCCGGGTTAACCGGCAACCCGAGTTGTTCGATCGTGGTCAACATCGCCATATGGTCCGCAGCCGCGATGTCGGTGCCCGCATCACCGGAGACCTCGCCGACGTCATATGCCCAAAACGCCAGACTCCGGCGAGCAGTCACCGCGGAATCCTTCTGGCGCAGCGACCCCGCAGCCGCATTCCGTGGATTCACCAGCGTGCGCTCCCCGGCCTCGGTTGCCGCTTGGTTGTAGGCATCAAAGGCGCTGACGGGCATGTAGACCTCGCCACGCACCTCGAATACCGGCGGGGCACCCTCGATCTGGTGGGGGATATCGGAAATGGTGCGCACGTTCGCCGTGACGTCTTCGCCCGTGCGACCGTCGCCACGCGTGGCCGCGGTGACCAGAGCACCGCGCTCGTAGCGCAGACTCATCGCCAACCCGTCGATCTTGAGCTCGCATATGAACCGTGCTGGTTCACCATCGAGTCCGCGCGACACCCGTTCACCCCAGGCCTGCAACTCGTCGACATCCATTGCGTTGTCGAGACTCATCATCGGTACGGCATGGGTGACCGGCGCAAATGTGGCCGAGGTCGCCGACCCGACGCCCTGGGTCGGCGACTCCGCATCCACCAATTCGGGATGGCGTTCCTCAAGTTCGCGTAGTTCGCGGACCAGCAGATCGAACTCGATGTCGGGGATCTCGGGGGCGTCGTTGGTGTGGTACGCGATGTTGTGACGATTGATCTCGGCGCGTAGCGCAGCGATACGTTCCTGCGGATCCTCAGCCATGGCTGGAGTGTAGAGAGAGGGTGCGACCGGGTCGCGCCCACCCCGAGCGTTGGCGAATCACGTGCTCAGCATCAATTTGGTGGCGCACGCGGCATCGCGAACTCGACGGCCGACGTCGCGCAGGGTGCGACAGATATCGGCGGCGACCACCGGTGGGTACGACGCCAGCCCACGGCGCGGACTGATCATGCTGCGATCCCGCAACAGATCCGGATCGATACCACGTTTCACGAGGTCGCACCACATGTCGGTGAGTGCCCCCCAGGCCCTCGACGCCGTCACCCCAACCGGTCCGTCGGTGCTCACAGCGCCCCACGCGATCCACCCACCGCCATCGAGGAAGCGTTCGAGATACCCCGCCACATTGGCCACCCGCGGTGAGGCCGGCAGAGACAGCACCTGCGGGCCTGCCTCGAGCAATGGCGGCCAATCGGCGTCGTAACAACAGTGCAACCCGACAGTGCCGTATGGCTGCGCGGCAGCCATGGCGGACGACACCAGGTCGGCTGCGGCGTCAGGGGCCAGGGGGAAATCGCTCGACATCAGGTCGGCAAGCCAGGGTTCGTCGAGAACGATCAACTGCGGGTGCCCGGGCAACGCCGACGCCAACAGCGCACCAAGTGCGCTCACATGGGCGGCCACCGTGCGCTCGGCAACCTCGAATGCGAGGCTGCGCGGAGCTCCGGCACGTACCAACGCGCCACCCAGGGTGACCGGGCCGACGAACTGCCATTTGAAGGCACGTCCCTCTTCCAACAGGTGTGGTGCGTGTTCCACGAATGCGCGAAAGCCGCCGAAGTTCTCGGTGTGCAGGCCGGTGACAACCGCCGCATCGGGATCGAGTCGGTCGACGTCGACCGCCACCGTGCCGTACTGGCCGAGGGTGATTCCCGCCGCGCCAACCATCGCCTGAGCAACCAGGGATTCCGATCCGCTTCGACGCGGTAGCCGCGGTACTACCGGTACATCGAAGTTGGCAATGGTGAACTCGACAGCAGCCAGAGCGTCGCGGTGCGGAAGGCTTCCCACCCCCACGCTGGCGCCAGGAGTGATCACCTCGAGCGCAGCGCCGGTCGCCATCGGCTCACCTTGCCATGTCGGGCACAAGCGGCACGACCCGGACGCTGAGGGCCGGCACAGGGAGCGGACACCGTCACCTCCCGGCAGACTGTGCGACGTGCCCGACCGTGTCGCACGCAACGCCACACCACACCGTCGCCGATCGCTGATCGCGGTCTGGGTGCTGCGCTTCGCCTGGATTGCCGTCGGCTCCGCAGTGTCATTCGTGGTCGACGACACCGGCGCCACCCGATGGGTGCTGGCCGTGACGTGGACGATCGCTGCTGTGGCCATATCTGTGCCCGCGGTGATCACGCTCACCGTCGCGCGCATCACCGTGCCACTCGCGCCGATCGCGGTCGCCATCACTGCCATCGATAACGCCGCCCGAGAACCGCTGGCATTGGGCGTTGCGGCCGTAGCCGCCAGCGCCGCCACCGTCATCGTGTTGAGTGCAGAGGTCGGCGCGGCGTTCGTCCAGGCATCGGCCTACGGCGCAGAGACACGGTTGCTGTTGCGCCCTCCCGCAGCCTTCGGGGCTGCCGCTGTTGTGATGTGGGTGGTGTGGTCGGCCCTGTCGAGTGTTGCTGCTGTCGCTCTCGCACACGAGATGGTCGTGACCACCACCGTGACGGGAGTGCCAGCTATCGCCGCTGCCGTCTTTGCGGCACCGCGGTGGCACCGCTTGGCACGACGGTGGCTTGTCGGCGTCCCCGCTGGGATCGTTGTGCATGATCCGCTGGTGCTCAACGAAACACTCATGATGCGCCACCGGGACCTCACCGGGGTGGTGTTGGCATCGGCGGATACCGGCGCGGCCGACCTCACCGGGCCGGCGGGGGGCACCGCCATCGAAATCACCGTGCGCGAATCGACGACGGTGCTGATCGCAGACGGTCGCAACAACCCGCGAGGACGAGCGATCCACGCACGTGCGGTTCTGGTGGCTCCCACACGCCCGGGGTGGGCATTGAGCGCACTATCACGGACACAGCCCACTGCCCCGATGCCCTGACCGCAACGGCCATCGACAACCACGTTCGATGACGGCTAGTCGACGACAATGCCCCCGCCGAGCACGCAGTCGTCAGCGAGGTCATAGAGAACAGCAGACTGGCCGGGAGCCACACGGCGATGAGGGCGCGCCGTGGTCACGGTGTACCGACCAGATGCATCGGGGCCATCGATGGTGGCCGCCATCGGTTCGCCGTGGGCACTGACTTGCACCAGCACGTCACCACTCACCGGCGCATCCGTCCACGACATCGACCCGACGGTCATCGCATCGCGCAGCAGATGGTCATGAGCCCCAACCACCACCACCGGTCGATCAGGATCAGCGTGGTCGACATCGACGACGTACCGCACCGGCCCGCCACCGGGCAGACCCAGCCCACGTCGTTGCCCGATGGTCACCGTTTCCACAGATTCGACACGCCCGATATCAACCCCATCGGTGTCGACCACCGCAGCAGCTCGTAGCGGGATCCGATCTCCAAGAAACCGTGCCCGCCCTTCATCGGATCGGATGAAGCACACATCTTGACTGTCGGGTTTACCAGCGGTCCGCAGGCCGATCTCTCGCGCGATCGCCCGGACCTCATCTTTGTGCATCGCCCCAATCGGCAAAAGCGTGCGCGCCAGAGTTGCCTGATCTGCCATGTGCAGTACGTAGCTCTGATCCTTTGCCGGGTCGGCACCGCGGCGCAGGGCCCACCGATCGTTGCGGCGTTCGATCTGCGCGTGGTGCCCCGTTGCCACAGCATCAAAGCCGAGCAGGTGCGCCCGCTCGGCGAGTCGTTCGAACTTCAGATGGCGGTTGCACTCGATACACGGGTTGGGGGTGATACCGGCACGATGGCCATCGACATAGGGCGTCACCACATGTTTCTCGAAGTCATCGGAGAAGTTGAACACCACATGGTCGATGCCTAACTGGTCGGCGACACGGCGTGCGTCGTCGACATCGGACACGCTGCAGCACCCTGTGTCGGCATCACCACCCCACAGCCGCATCGTGACCCCAACGACCTCATGACCCGCATCGACCAGCACCGCGGCGGCAACAGAGGAGTCGACCCCACCGCTCATACCAACGAGTACCAGGCTCATCGACGCAACCGCGCAATCACATCGACAAGTGCCACACCCGCTCGATCGATGTCGTCCGCTGTGGTGGTGCGACCCAAGCTCAGCCGCAGTGCGCCACGGGCGCGCGATGGCGACACGCCCATCGCCGCGGTCACATGCGAGGCCTGCATAGCGCCACTGGCACATGCCGACGCGGCACTCGCAGCGATGCCCGCGGTATCGAGCATGAACAGCAACGCCTCCGACTCGACGCCCTCGATACAGACATGGCAGATCCCGGGAACAGTGGCCTGCGGCGCCACCGTCGGTACCACCCCATCGATCACTGTGATCATGTTCAGCAATCGGTTACGCAGTTCATCAACCCGGGCCACCACCTCGGCCCGTTCGGCAGCGGCATCAGCCAAGGCTGTCGACATCCCGACTACGCCCGCGACGTCCACCGTGCCGCTGCGCCGGCCACGTTCTTGACCGCCCCCGAGCAGGAGCGGAGCGGGAGATACACCGTTACGGACAATGAGCGCGCCAACCGAATGCGGCCCACCGAACTTGTGCGCCGACAGCGACACCATGTCGGCCACACGACAGATATCGGCCATGTCGAGCCATGTGGCTGCCTGCACCGCGTCACAGTGGAACCACGCGCCTGGGGCGTGACGGCGGATCACCGCCGCAACCGCGTCCAGATCGGAGATCGTTCCGACCTCGTTGTTCACCGCCATCACCGATACCACCGCCACCCGCTGGTGAGCCTGCGCCGTCTCGAGGGCATCGGCGAGCGCATCGAGATCGATATGTGCGTCCTCGCGACACGGCACGACAACACCACCGCTGTGCACGACCGGATCGAGAACCGCATGGTGTTCGGCCGCACTGCACACCGCCACACCGCCCGTTGCAGCGACGGCCCCGCTGATGGCCTGGTTATCGGCCTCGGTGCCGCCACTGGTGACAACAACATCGGCTGCGCTCACGCCCAGCACGTCCGCCAGTCGCTCGCGAGCATCATCGAGAGTGCGGCGCGCATCGCGGCCGTGTCGATGCGCTGCCGCTGGATTCGCCCACTGACTCGACCAGACCGCTGACATCGCGTCGACAACGGATGCCCTCACCGGACCGGTTGCAGCATGGTCCAGGTACACCCCGATTTGCTCCGATGACACGCCCCTGAGCCTAGGGCAGCATCATGACCGTGACGGCTGCACGCCACCGCCACCGATAGGTTGCCGACGTGCAGCCCAGCCGACGCGACGATGCCGCCAGCAGCCACAGCGCTGCAGCGGGCGACGCTCGCACCATGGCCGGCTACTCCGCCGACACCTATGGCCGTGCCTTCGCAGACGTCTACGACGACTGGTACCACGACCTGAGTGATGTGGATGCTCTCGCTGCACTGGTCGATGGGCGCGCTCCAGTGGGAGCAGTGTGCGAACTGGGAGTCGGCACCGGGCGTGTGGCACTTGCCATCACGGCCCGTGGGCGCCGAGTCATCGGGATTGATGTGAGTGCGGAGATGCTGGAACAACTCGCCGTCAACGACACCGGGCGCACGATCGTTGCCGTGCGCGGTGACATGGTGGACGACCTCGGCTCGGCAACACATGGCGAACACATCACTGCCGTGGTGGCGGCGTACAACACGGTGTTCAACCTGCATACCGAAAGCCGCCAACGGGCTCTGTTCGCCAGCGTGGCCTCCGTGCTGGCACCCGATGGAATCTTCATTGTCGAGGCAGCCGTGCCACCGAGCGACGACGATCACGGCACCACGGTGGGCGTGCGATCGATGACGACCGAGCGGGTGGTTCTGTCGGTGGCACGACACCACGGCGATGACCACATTGCCGAGGGACACTTCATCGAGTTCACCGACGGCGACCGAGTACGTCTGCGACCGTGGAGTATCCGCTACCTCACGATTGCCGAGATCGACCAGATGGCAACAGATGCCGGCCTCGTGCTCGAGAGCCGGCTCGCCGACTGGGACGGATCAACCTTTACCCCGGGTGCCGACAACCACATCTCGATCTATCGGCGCCCGACATGAGTGCGCCACAGAACCCGCAACTCCTCATGCCACCGGGTGATGTGCCGACCCGGCATCTGAGCGGTCTATCCTGAGCACCACTGTGAGCCAGCTCCGCCTGAACCAGTTGACCGGTCGCTGGGTGACCATCGTGTCCGAGCGGGCGCAGCGACCGACCGACTTCGCCCCGCGGTCCCCCGTGGCCGACGGGCCCAGTGATCGCCCGTGCCCCTTCTGTCCCGGCAATGAAGAATCCACTCCCCCGGCACTCGAGACAATCGACGAGTCGGGATCGTGGACCGTGCGGGTAATCCCGAACCTGTACCCCGCCTTCGATGGTGAGGACGGATTCGCCGTTCACCACGAAGGGCCAGTGCATGTCACTGCCGACGGCACCGGCATCCACGAGGTCTTCGTGTACACCCCCGACCATCTCGCCGGCCTCGACCGGCTCGACGACACTGCGGCGGAACAGTTCATGCTCGCCCTGCAGCGCCGCTTCGTCTCGCACGCGGGCGCCAAGCACATCCGCTACACCCAGGCGATTGTGAACCACGGCCGCGAGGCCGGTGCCTCGCTCAGCCACCCCCATGGCCAACTCATGGGCCTCCCCTTCGTCCCCGGTGAAGTTCTCGAAGAAGAAAAGGCCTTCGCGCGTTTCGCCGGTGGATGCGTTCTGTGCACGACGATCGAGGCGGAACTCGCGGCTGGCACGCGCATCGTCGCCGCCAATGATCATGCCGTGGTGCTCTGCCCCTACTGGAGTGGCACGCCATACGAATTGCTGATCATTCCTCGCGATCACGGCCAGCATCTGCAGGATGCGACCAGTGAGTCGTTGGCCGCGATTGGGCGCGCGCTGCGCGATGCGATGGCCGCGCTACACGTCACCCTTGGTGATGTCGCCTACAACGTGGGTTTTCACTCGGCACCTCATCAGCACGCCGGCGAATATCACTGGCACGTCCACATCTGGCCGAACCTCGTCACCCAAGCCGGCTTCGAGCGCGGGACCGGCGTGCTCATCAACGTTGTCCCACCGGAGCAAGCTGCTGAATCGTTGCGCAGCGTCAGCACGAGCAGCATCGGGAGCTGAGCAGCACTACATCCCGATCGCACGCACTGCCGCCGTCACCGCGGCGCCCAGCACGATCACCACGATGAGATGCGCCCGTCGCCACGCGGCCACCATCGCCGCGCCAACGCCGACCGCGCGCGCATCGATGGTCAATGCCCCCGCTGACGTCACCGTGTCGTTGACCACCAATGCGGCAATGAGCGCGGCAGGCACCAATGCTGCAGCGCGGTCCAGCACGGGTGGCAGCCGGCGACCGGCCGCCAGCACCATGCCGGTGGCTTTGAAGGCGTAGGCAACGACAGCCAGCACGATCACGAGTGTCCACGTCATCGCCGCACCCCCAGCATGACCGCCGCCGCAGCACAGAGGATCGGAAGCCCCACCGGTAGCACCGGGGTTGCGACAAGGCAGATCACGGCCCCGCCGATGGCTGCGGCACGATGTGCAGGCTGGTCCATCAACGGTGCCAGCATCGCTACGAATCCGGACGGAAACGCAGCATCAAGTCCGAATACGGCCGGGTCGACTGCGCTGCCCGCCACCGCGCCGACGAGCGTTCCAAGATTCCAGAACACGTAGACGCCAAGTCCCGTCACCCAGAAGGCGCGGCGCGCTTCAGTGTTGTCACGCGCCGCCGACGCCATCGCGGTCGACTCGTCGATGGTGACCTGAGCCGCGATCAAGCGGGTGGCCAACCTGCCGCGGGGAAGCACACGCGACATCGCCAAGGCGTAGACGCCGTTGCGGGCCGCGAGCAGCGTGGCGCCACCGAGAGCTGCCACCGTGCCACCACCGGCGGCGATCACGCTGATGGCGGAGAACTGCGATGCCCCAGTGAACACCGCCAACGACATCACACACGCCTGCCACACCGATGCCCCGGCACTGACCGCTCCCGCACCGAAGGCGATGCCGAACACTCCGACAGCTGCGGCGAGAACGAGACCCGCCGACACGACCGACCGCTGTTCGTTCATCGAGCCATCGCAATCCACACAGTGGCCATCCCGGCAAGATCGATGACCGCGCTGTGTGGGCATCCCTGCCAGGGCACGTCGTCCACCGTGAGCTGCTCGCCCATGGCATGACCCCGACCGGCACCGCCGAAGATGGCCGCGTCGGTCGACAAGATGACCTCCCATGCGCCGCTGAGGGGCAGCCCCACGCGGTAGCCACCGCGCTCGACCGGCGTCCAGTTCGTCACACAGACCACGTGCGACACGCCATCCGTGCGGAGGTACGGAAGGATCGAGTTCTCCGCATCTGCCGTGTCGAGCCACCTCATGGACTTGATGTCGTCATCGCCCACCCACAGCGCCCGCGCTGTGGTGCGCAGATTCCCGAGGTGCGCAACCAGCGCCGACATCGCGCGATGTGGGCCATCAGGAACCGTGTCGGGATCGATGGTGCCGGTGTGGTCCCATTCTGACCATGGCGCAAATTCAGACCCCATGAACAACAGTGGCGCTCCAGGTGCCGACCACTGCCAGGCGTACAGATTGCGCAGGGTGGCAAATTTCGTCAGGTCGTCACCTGACATATTCGCCAACAGGCTGCCCTTGCCATGCACCACCTCGTCATGGCTGAGCGGCAGCACCGACCGTTCGGCGAACGCAAAATCGGTGGTGTGCACCAACTCGCCATGGTGGTGGCGGCGATGCACGGGTTCGCGACGTGCCCAGGTGAGGGTGTCGTGCATCCACCCCATGTTCCATTTGTGCGTGAAGCCCAGCCCACCGTCGGCCACCGGGGTGGTGACCCCTGGGAAGGCCGTTGACTCCTCAGCGATCATCAGTGCATCGGGGACCTCGTCGGCGATCACCGTGTTCAGTTCGCGCAGGAATGCCACATTGTCGAGATCGACATTGCCGCCCTCGGTGTTGGGGACCCACTCTCCGTCGGCGCGCGAATAGTCCAGGTACAGCATCGACGCAACCGCATCGACCCGGAGACCATCGAGGTGGAATTCTTCGAGCCAGTAGCAGGCATTCGCAATGAGAAAGTTCCGCACCTCGTGCCGACCCGTGTTGAACACGTAGGTGCCCCAGTCGGGATGTTCCCCTCTGCGAGGGTCAGCGTGCTCGTATAGAGCGGTGCCATCGAAACGTCCGAGGGCCCACGCATCGCGAACGAAATGCGCAGGTACCCAATCGCAGATCACACCGATGCCTTCGGCATGGCACCGATTCACCAGTCGGGCCAGGCCCGCGGTATCACCGAGACGCGCCGTCGGACTAAAGAAACCCGACACCTGATATCCCCACGACCCACCAAAGGGATGTTCGGCCACGGGCAACAACTCGAGATGGCTGAAACCCATGCCCCCCACATGAGGGATCACCCGGTCGGCAAATCGATCCCAGTCATCACCCCCGGCAAACGAGGGCGCATGCACCTCATAGATCGATAGCGGCGCATCACCGTCAATGAACCGGCGACGGGTTGCCATCCACTGTTGATCGGACCACGCGGCTGGCTCCGGGTGCGGTACTCGGCTCGCATCGCCGGGTGGGCACTCACTGCGACGTGCCATCGGATCAGCGCGTAGGACTTCGCGGCCATGCGAGCCAACGACACCAAACTTGTAGTGATCTCCCGGTTGCGCGGTGACGACGACGCCCCACACGCCAGATGATCCGAGCGACTCCAGCGGAGTCCGTGACCACCCGTTGAAATCACCGAGCAGGCTGACCGCTTGGGCATTTGGCGCCCACAGGGTGAAACGCCACTGATCGCCCACCGGTTGCGGCCCCAGCGCTGTCCAGAGTCGACGGTGAGTCCCCTGCCCAAACAAATGCAGGTCGAAGTCGCCCGGCGACGGCGACACCACAGGATCCACAACCCCAGAGTATGGTGCGCGCCGTGCGCATCCTGATGCTGTCGTGGGAACTCCCGCCGACGAGTTCGGGCGGGATGGCCGCCCACGTGGACGGTCTGGCCCACGCCCTGGCGGCCGGAGATGACGACGTCGTGGTGATCACCCGTCGCGACGACCGACAACTCGAACGCGATAGCACCCTTGCCGGCGTGCGCATTCTGCGCGCCGAGGTCGACCTGCCATGGCTACCCGATCGCGCCATCGCCCGTGTGGCATCAGCGAACCACGCCATGGTCGCCGCCTCGACCGCATTGGAGCAGTGGCGCCCCGACGTCGTCCATGCCCACGACTGGCAGGTGGCCTGGGCGGCCCAGGTGTTGTCGCACCTCCACGGCGTGCCGGTCGTCACCACATTCCATGGCACCGAGCGCAGCCGACACGGCGGGCACGTCCCACCGGGTGTCCCCACCGATGTGAATGGTGTCGAGTGGTGGGCGGCGGTGAACTCCCGGCACGTCATCGCCATTACCGGCCTGCTCGCCCGACAGGTCATCGGTGACTTCGAGTTGGACCCTGCAGTCGTCCACCCGATCATCGGCGGCATCGACCCAGCTTGGTGGCGCACGGTGGGGGCCGATGAGGCAGCACCTGCGCCCGACGACCCACCGCTGATCCTCACATGGGGCCGGGTGCAGTACGAGAAGGGCTTCCAGGTGCTGATCGACGCGATGGCCGCTGTGCGCACGCGGGTCCCCGAGGCCCGCTGCATGATCGCCGGTCACGGCACCTACTCCGCAGAGTTGCAATCTCGTGTAGATGTGGCGGGCCTGTCCGATGCCATCGATTTGCCGGGGTGGCTCGACGACAACCGGTTGCGCGCCGCGGTCCACCGCGCCGACTGCGTGGTGATCCCGTCCTTGTACGAACCCTTCGGGGTGGTTGCCCTCGAAGCATTGGCCGGCGGTGGCCCGCTCGTGGTGGCGGCCACTGGTGGACTCGCCGAAGTCATTGGGGACAGTGGCGCCGCCCTCACATTCGAGCCGGGCAATGCCGCCATGTTGGCCGACCGAATCGTCGCTGCCCTCAGCGACGTTGATTTTGGCGATGATCTTCGTCGTCGCGGCGCGGCCTTGGTGGACAATTACACGTGGGCGGCGGTGGCGGACCGCACACGTAGGGTCTATACCGCGGCCATCGGGTAACCCGCCGAGCAGCCTTCCACGGCGATGAAGTGCCATGCTGTCGGCCATGGACACCGTCGTAACCCTCGAACGTCGTGATGACGGCATTGCCATCATCACCTTGTGCAACGGGAAGGTGAACGCTCTGTCGCGGGCGGTCACCGGGCAATTGGCAGCAATCGCCGACGAACTGCGCAATGACCCACCCAAGGTGGTGATCGTCACTGGCGGTGACCGCATCTTCGCCGCCGGTGCCGATATCAGCGAGTTCGGCGGCCCAGAGGAAGCCCGCGAGGTCACCGTCGCCATTCACACCGCGCTCGACGCGATCGCCGCCCTTCCCCGCTTCGTCATCGCCGAAGTCGCTGGCTACGCCCTTGGCGGTGGTTGCGAGCTCGCGATGGCATGCGACTATCGCGTCGCCTCCACCAAAGCCGTCTTTGGCCAGCCCGAAATTCTGCTCGGCATCATCCCCGGGGGTGGGGGCACTCAGCGGCTTCGCGAACTGGTGGGAATCAGCCGCGCGAAAGAACTCTGCTTAACTGGCCGCCAGGTCGCGGCCGATGAAGCGCTGCGCATCGGACTCGCTGACGAAGTCATCGACCATGAGGCACTCCGCGACCGAGTCCTAGAACTCGCCGGCCAGATCGCTCGGGGTGCAACCGTCGCACAGGCCTTGACGAAACAAGCCATCGATGAGGGCGCTGACCTGTCACTGGCGGACGGGCTGCGGCGTGAACAAGACCTCTTCGTCGAGGTGTTCACCTCTGAAGATTCCCAGATCGGTGTCCAGAGCTTCCTCGAGCACGGGCCGGGCAAAGCCGAGTTCACCGGACACTGACCCGCGCTTCCCTGCCACGCATCGCCCGGTCGCCACGGCCGGCATGCACGACTTCTTTCACCATCTGCGCGACCATGACGGGGTCGCCCATTGCTCGGTGGCACGCGCCCACGGCATCACATGGCACCGTGAGCAGCGCCTCGTCGCCAATGGCATCCTCGATCGTCCCGCATCGCGGGTGGTTCGGTGCACCGCGGTCGCATCCACGTGGCGACAACGGTGTCGCATCGCCACCCTCGCGCCTGGCCGCGGTGTGATCTCCCACGGTGCGGCTGCCCGCTTACATGGCCTCGACGGCTTTGCCGATCATCAACCGGTCGACCTGCTTTGCCACAAGGGCGCCTGGCCCGGTCGGCCCGGTGAGGTCATCACCCATTTCTCACGGGGGCTGACCGATGCCGATGTTGTCGAGGTCGATGACATCCCGGTGCTCTCGGTTCCGGCAACGCTGGCACTTCTGGCACCTCACGGCGGTGCCGGCCCCACCAGCCGCGCCGTCGTCTCAGCTCTACGGGCCGGATGGACCGTCGACGAACTGCGCGCCGGAGCAGTTCGTTGGCGCCGTCGCGGCCGCCCCGGACCAGGGGCGCTCCTCCACGCCCTCGATGCGGTGGGTCAGGCGTCGACGCCGTCGAGCATCTCGTCGGCCGCCGCCCACGGATCGACGGTTCGTCCGACGACCGACTCGGTGAGTTCGTCCCAACGGTCGCCCGTGCACAACTGACGCGCCCGCTCGTGGAGACGATTGGCCACGATCTCGCGGAGTTCTTCTCGGGTGCGGAACTCACGACGTTCGCTCAGCAGCCCTGATGATTCGGCATGTTCACGATGCGCGAGCACCGCGTCCCACAGGTCGGGCACCCCGGTGCCGTCAGCTGCCACGGTTGCCACGATCGGCGGTCGCCACGAGTCGTGCGGCAATTCCGACAGGTCGAGCATCTGTTCAAGGTCACGACGGGTTTCGTCCACGCCGGCACGATCGGCCTTGTTGATCACGAACACGTCAGCGATCTCCATCAGGCCCGCTTTGTTGGCCTGCACACTGTCACCCCATCCCGGGTTCACCACCACCACGGTGGTGTCGGCCTTGCCCGCCACTTCGACCTCGACCTGGCCCACGCCCACGGTCTCGATCAGGATCCATTGCCGGCCCAGCGCATCGAGCAGGCGCACCGCCTCGGGTGTAGCCAGCGACAGACCACCAAGATGTCCACGGGTCGCCATCGAGCGAATGAACACCCCCGGGTCGGTGGCATGGTCCTGCATCCGCACCCGGTCGCCGAGGATCGCGCCGCCGGTGAATGGCGAGGAGGGGTCGATGGCCAGCACCGCCACCTCTAGCTCCAGCGAGCGCAGGTGACCGATGAGCGCTGACGTGAGGGTGCTCTTGCCAGCTCCCGGGGCACCGGTGAGCCCGACGGTGTAGCCATCACCACTGCGCGGATATGCGAGACGGCCCACCTCACGAGCTGGGTCACCCCCACGCTCGATCAACGAGAGCAGGCGCGCCGTGGACGAGCGGTCGCCCTCGAGGGCGGCGCCGAAGAGTTGGACCGGGTCAGCAGGTGGCCGCGCCATCAGATTGCGTTCTCTGTCTGCGACAGGTCGATGACCTCGGTAACTCCATCGATGCGGTCACGCATGATGCGCTCCACTCCGCCCTTCAACGTATCGGTGCTGACCGGACAGGTTCCGCACGCACCGACTAGGCGAACGGTCACCACACCGGTGTCCTCGTTCACATCCACCAGTTCGATATCACCACCATCGGCTTGCAGCGCCGGACGGATGACTTCGATCGTTGCTTCGACCTTGCTTCGCATGGGCTCCCCATTCAACCAGCCGACGGGACCGTCGACGCATCCCGTACCCTTCGCACTGTGGGTTTCAGAACCGTCGCAACCGTGACCTTGGCACATCAAGGCGGCTGGGATGAACTCCTGTTGATCGCCGGACCAATCGTCGTCGTCGTCGGCTTACTGGCCGTGGTGAAACGACGTGTGGAGCGCGCAGCCGCCGCGGCCACACCCAACAGCGAGGTCGACGACAACAACAGGTGTAACTGACAACGGATGAACCTCAGCCGTGTCGACGCACGATGTCGGCGCCAACCCCAGCGAGGCGGCCCGTGAGGTCGTCGTAACCACGATCGATGTGATGCACCCCGGTGATGGTCGTGGTGCCTTCCGCGGCCAGGCCGGCCACCACCATCGCCGCACCCGCGCGGATATCGTGCGCTCGCACCGGTGCACCCGACAACCGAGGCCGACCTCGAACAGCCGCGTGATGGCCTGTGGTGGTGATATCGGCGCCCAGACGCATCAGTTCTTCCACGTAGCGAAACCGTCCGGGGTAGAGATTCTCGGTCACCACTCCAACGCCATCGGCAACGCTCAACATGGTGACGATCAGGGGCTTGTAGTCCGTGGCCACGCCGGGATAGGGCAGGGTCTGCACGTCGACAGCACGCAGACGCCCGGTGGAGGTCACCGACATAGACGGCACCTCCCGGTCACCCAACATCGCCGTGCCGGCGGAGATCTCGATCCCCATATCGCGACACCGGCGAACGAACATCTCCATGTCATCAGCCCGAGCATCGAGCATGGTGAGATGACCACCGCTGACCGCGACCGATGCGATATAGGTGGCGGCTTGGATGCGGTCCGAGACCGTGTGATGCTCTGCCGGTCGCAGCTCGTCGCGCCCCACGCCGCGAATACGTAGTTCAGCCGTGCCGATTCCAGAGATATCGGCACCCATCGACACGAGTAGCCGGCACAGGTCCACCACCTCGGGCTCACGCGCTGCGCCATCGATGACGGTGTCGCCCTCGGCGGTCACCGCGGCCATCACGATGTTCTCTGTGGCCCCAACGCTGGGGTAGTCGAACACGATGCGCGCACCCCTCAGTCGGTCGGCCGTGGCCGTCAGTTCGCCGTGCGCAAACTTGAACTCTGCGCCCATCATGCGGAGCCCGTCGACATGCATGTCGATCGGCCGTGATCCGAAGTCGTCTCCGCCCGGCATCGACAGCACCACCCGCCCGTAGCGACCGAGTAGCGGACCGAGCACATTGATCGACGCCCTGATGCGCTCGACCAGCCGATACGGCGCCTCCGGCGTGATGTTCCCGTCATTCGTGAGTTCAACACGATCAGGGCTCGGCCGGCTCACCCGGAGTCCGATGTGGGCCAAGAGATCACCCATGATGTCCACATCGGCGATCCGGGGCACGTTTGTCAACCGGGTGGTGCCGTCGCATAGCAGCGCTGCGGCCATCAGTTTCAACACTGAATTCTTCGCGCCCGGCACCACCAAGGTGCCCTCGAGCGGCCCCGAGGAACGCACCTCGATACGGTCACCGGTGAGATCGGGGCCCCCGAGGTCGCTCGTCACGGACCCCAGTATGCTCCCGCCGTGCCGGTCGGACAGCGCACCCAGCGCACCACCTGGCCCGCCGGAGACCCGCGAGGCCCCGCAGCGCTGACGCCCCGCGAGGACGTCGTCGCCGAGGTTGTCGTAGCAAACGACCCAGGTGACGACCCTCAGTCGTCCGCATACGCATCCTCCGACGCGGTATTTCATCAAGCACACGGTCCGTTCACCCACTGGGAACGTCGGGTCAGCACCAGCCCTGACGGGCAGGTCCATGAGGTCACGTCCTACCGCATCGAGGTGCCGTGGTTTGGTTGGCTCTACGCGCTGGCGGTCGCGCACACGGTGCGGCACCGCCCCCCACGCGGGTCGATGCCGTGGTGGGCACCGCCGGATCGACTCGATGCTCGGACCGTGCGCATCCTGGGTTTACTCGCAGCAGCCGCCATGGCATCAGCGTTCACCAACACCTTGTTCACCCAGACGGTCGCCTTCGCTGCTGACGATTTTGGGGTGGGTAACACCGGCGTCGGGGTTGCCGGGTCACTCGTGCGAGCCGGCATCATCATCACGATTCCCCTCGCGGTCGCCGGCGACCGAATCGGCCGACGTCGGGCTGTGCTGATCGCTGCATGGTCGGCACCAACCATCACCGCATTGGGAGCACTTGCACCGAATTTCGGCCTGCTCGTCGTCACGCAGGCCATCGGGCGTCCGCTGGGACTCGCCGTCGATTTCTTGATCGCGGTGATTGCGGCCGAGGAGATGCCACGCAACTCTCGCGCCCACGCGGTTGGCCTTCTCGCGCTCGCCAACGGGTTGGGTGCCGGTATTGCCGTGGCAGCCCTGCCGCTTGCCGACCTTGGAGATGCGGGATGGCGTTGGGTCTACGTGGTCGCACTGATCTGGCTGGCGGTCGCGGTCGACCTCACCCGACGCCTGCCCGAAACCCAGCGATTCGTCCGTCCCCATCTGCGCCGCACCCCCATCGATCGGTCACGTTTCGCCGTTCTTGCCGCCATCGCTGTTGGGGTCAACATCCTCGTGGCTCCAGCCAGTTTCTTTCAGAACGGCTACCTCGACGATGAACGCGGCTACTCGGCCAGCCTGATCGCGATCTTCACTCTCTGCACCGCCACCCCCGCAGCCGTGGGGTTGATGATCGGTGGGCGTGCCGCCGACAGCAGTGGGCGACGACGGGTGATCGCGGGTGCCCTGCCGTTCGCCGCGGTGGGCGTCGTGCTGTCGTTCGCCATCGGTGGTCCGCCGATGTGGGGGGCCACCTTCCTCGGAGGGTTGCTCGGCGGCATCGCCTACCCCGCGATCGCCGTCTATCGCACCGAATTGTTCCCGACCGGTGCACGGGCACGAGCATCAGGTCTTCTCACCCTGGTGGCTCTGGTCGCCGGCGTTGTCGGTCTGTTGAGTGCCGGCGTGCTCCTCGATGCGGGCTGGAGCCACGGCCGGGTGATGGCGCTGTTGGCGCTCGGTCAGCTGCTTGCCGTCGTGATGGTACGGGCACTTCCAGAGACAGCTCATCGCGAACTCGAAGATCTGAACGACGTCGATTAAGCGGTCGGCGCTGTGCATGCCCGGAGTGATCGCGGCAACGCGGGGCCGCGGTGACATCACACCGCGACAAGTGGGTCGGTGAGAATGCGCCGCGCCTCGTTCAACTCGATGATCGAGGTGGAGGCATCGGTGCTGTCCCCGCCGTGGTCCGGGTGAATCTCGCGCATTCGCGCCCGGTAGCACCGCATGACATCACGCCGATCGGGTGTCGGACCGGTTGGGTCAAGCCCCAAGATGTTCATCGCCCATCCACGCGGGTCGGCCAGAGCCGACAGCTCGCTACTGCGCGCGCCCGCCAGATGCTGGATCAATGAGGCGCCGATCGGGCCACGCCATCTGGTTGCTCGGTCGAGCAGGGGCGCAATGGTGCGACGATGCTCCATGGCGAGGCGTTCGAGGGCGTACACCGCCCCCAGCACCTGCGCGAGGTCGGTGCCCGTGGTCCCGAAGTCGAAGCGGATCTCATCGCCGTCGGACTCGAGCCGATGGCGGCTCACCGCAAGGCCGTGACGATCGATCTGGTAGCGGTGCCGCAAACGCGGTTGCACCACACGCTCGCCACGCTCCACCTGGCGCAACAGATGCGTCACCTCGAGCAGGTCGTCAACAGATAGCTCGCGGCTGTGACGCGCGACCACCGCGCCGAGCAACAAGCCGCCGAGACCCGGCGACGGATCGACCGGCAGGTCGAGCGCACCGAGCGACAGTCGGCGGGTCGGCTGCGCCGGCCGGCTGTGGTAGACCTCGATTTCGGCGAGCAGCACGTTCGGAGCGTACCGGCCAACCATGGCGCCGTCGGATTGTGCTCACAGACGCATCCGGGGGCGTGATCAGACCCAGGGTCGGCAGGTGTCGCGCAGGTCACCCGCCGCTGTCGTGACGTCCGCGGGATCGAAATCGTCGGCCGTGAACGCCGCGCACAGCTGTTCGGCGTGCGCCACAACCGTGTCCCACACCCGGGTGGTGATGCCGAAGGGGGCACCCGCAGAGCGAACCTGCGGGACGAGATCGAACAGTTCCATCCGTGCTCCAGAGGCATTCACATCGCGTGCCAGGCGGTCGGCGATCGAGAACACCACCGACAAGATCCCATCCGGTGCAGCATCGGCGTCTACATCCAGATTTGCCACATCGCCAGCCTCGATCGCATCGAGAAGTTCGTCAACCACCTGTTCTGCATCAGCGGCCACCACCACCGATGTGCCCTCCCATCGATGCGGGATCTGGGCATCGACCAACGCACTGCTCAACGACGAGCGCTCGGCCGCCGACCACTCATCGAGTTGAAATTCGGTGCCGTCCTCATCTGGTGCTAGCAGTTCCGGGAACGGCCCAATTTCTGCCTCAAGACGCTCGAAAACCGCATCGGTCTGTTCTTCAACATGCTCGGGAATCAGCAACTCATCGCCGTTCCACACATGTTCGATTCCGGCAGCGGCGAGTGCCTCGGCCAACGCGGACCGCTGGTCGATATCCCAGACGCCAAGGTCATAGTGCACCACGACGGTGTCAGGATCGTCGGGGCGGAACTCGCCAGTGTCATCCACGTTGGCAGGCTAGCCCGCGACCGGAGACCGGCGTGGCCGTCACCTTGACCCAATATGTTCGCCGAGGAACCTCTCCATCAGTTCGAACTCGCGGCGACGCGACGCCGGTGCGGAGAACCCATGCCCTTCGCCCTCGAACTCGTGGTAGTCGATCAGGCCATCGGGAGCACCCGCCACAAGGCGGCGACTCTGCTCAATCGGCACCACCGGGTCGTCGGTGCCGTGCAGGAGCAACAGCGGTGTGCCCAATCGCCCGATATGCATCATCGGCGAACCGATGTCGTAGGCCGGGTCGCCGACCGGGCCGACCAATCCAAGGGGGTAATGAGCCTCGTAGCGATGATCGACGTTGAGTAGGGCTGCAAGATCACTCACGGGGTACGTGGCCACCCCCGCAACCACCGGCGGCGTGGCAGAGCACAGTACCCCCAGAACCGTCAACCCTCCCGATGACGACCCGGCCACAGCCGTGGTCGCAGGTGACGCCCACCCGGCGGTGTGCACATGATCGATGGCAGCGCGCACATCGACGACGTCGTGCACTCCCCACCCACCGCGAAGGGCCTGCGCGAACTCTCGACCATGGCCTGTCGTGCCGCGAGGGTCGACCACCACCACGTCCACGCCACGCGACCACCAGTAGGCAATTCGGGGGTTGAACTCCACACGCCACTGATCGGTCGGGCCTCCGTGCACCATCACCAGAGCAATTCCGCCACCCGCTGCATATCGACGCAGGAACACCGCCCCGGCGGGCCCATTCACACGGTGCACCTCGGGCTCCGGCAACCCGTACGACTCCCAGCCACCAGCGGGGCCCACCATCAATGTGGTGCGGTGCACGGCAGCATCGGCGTAGTCGTCGCCCACGCGATACGACACGACCTGCGTTGGAGTGCGAGCCCCACTGCGGATCGCGACCAGGTGCTCCCCCGCCCACGACAGCGATGAGTGCACACCGCGGCCGATGTCGACGGTCGCACCGCTGCATCGGTCAACCAGGACGAGCCTGCCGAAGCCAGCCTCGTTGCGGCAGATGGCGACCGCGCTCGCCGACGGCGACCCGGTGAAGGAGACAGCGCCCGGGCCCCATGTCGGATTGCCATGTTCACAGGGTTCATCGACCAACGCATGGTCATCAATCCACACATTGAGCCATCCGTGGTCATCGCGCAGACAGCCCAGAGATCCATCAGCCAGAAATCGCGGCTGGGTGGTCTGGGCGGCGCCAACCAGCGTACGTCGAGCAGGACCATCCGGCCCGGCCATGACGCAGCGCACGATCACCGATCGGTCCCACGCCATGTGTGGTATCGACCACGCCTGCCAGCACACATCGATGTCTCCATCGACGACCCGGATAGCCGGATCCATGCAGAAGTCGTGTTCCCCGTCGTCAATTCGGTATTCACGATCGGTGTGCAGGTCGGTCAGCCACACCTCGGCTTCGTCCACCACAGACACCACATAACGCCCATCGGCACTAACCGCGGGCATGCGCGTCGAGCGCCCGCGCGCCGTGAGCGGCCGCGAGCCCCCGCGAAGGTCCGCAAGGTACAGCTCGCCGTCGCGACCAGCCACCACCACGGCATCACCACTGGGCATCCACGCGGTCGCACCTCCACCATCGCCACGCCCGGCAGCGATGTCGACGCCAACAGCTACCTCGCGTTCAGGCCCACCATCGACAGGCACCAGAAGCAACCGAGTCGGCCCACCGGACATGCGTGCCACCACCGACACGCGCGACCCCGTCGGATCGATTCGGGCCTCGGTCAGGTCTCGGCCCGATAGAAGCAGCTCGATCGGCACCGCACCCATGACGGCGACGGTACCGCACCGCACTACGGTGTGCCCATGGCAAACCCCGCCGCCCAGCGTCCCGATCGCAACCTCGCTCTTGAACTCGTCCGCGTAACCGAGTCCGCAGCTCTTGCCGCCGCGCGCTGGGTCGGCCGCGGCGACAAAGAGGGTGCCGATGCGGCCGCCGTCGATGCCATGCGCCTCAGCCTGTCGACGGTGCAGATGAACGGTGTAGTCATCATCGGTGAAGGTGAAAAAGACGACGCACCGATGCTCTACAACGGAGAGGTCGTTGGCGATGGCAGCGAACCTCACGTCGATGTCGCTGTCGATCCGATCGACGGCACCACCCTGACCGCGCACGGCCTCACGAACGCACTGTCAGTTATTGCCGTTGGTGAACGAGGATCGATGTTCGACCCAGGTCCATCGTTCTACATGGAGAAGATCGCCGTTGGCCCCGACGCAGCGGACGCCATCGACATCACCGCCAGCGCAACGCAAAACCTGAAGTGGATCGCTAAATCAAAGCGCACAACGGTTCGCGATCTGACCGTGGTGATTCTCGACCGACCACGTCACGCCGACCTGATCGCCGAGGTACGTGCTTCCGGGGCCCGCATCCGGCTCATCCGTGACGGCGACGTCTACGGCGCTATCGCGTCCGCATGGCCCGACGCCGGTGTCGACGTTCTACTCGGCATCGGTGGCACCCCAGAAGGTGTGATCTCGGCCGCCGCTTTGAAGTCGATGGGCGGAGAGATCCAGGCACGACTCGCGCCCCAATCCGATGAGGAGCGTTCGGCCATGATCTCTGCCGGCTACGACCTCGATCAGGTCCTCACCCAGGATGACCTGGTGCGTGGCGACAACTGTTTCTTCGCGGCCACCGGCCTCACCGATGGGCAGTTGCTTCGCGGAGTGCGCTTCGACTCTCGCGGAGCCCGCACCCAGAGCCTGGTGATGCGTTCACGAAGCGGCACCGTTCGCTTTATCGACGCCCGACACCGGGTACGCAAACTGCAGGAATTCTCAGCGATCGATTATTCCTGAGCCGACGCTCAGGAATGGCCGGCAGCGCTCAGACGAGCGTTTGCGCGCCCAAGAGCTGCGGTCGCTTCCGCATCGTGTTCGTGACGCAGTCGTTCTTCGGCCCGTTCTTTTGCCGCCCGGGCACGCCCAACATCGATGGCTGAGGCCACCTCGGCGGTGTCGGACAGCAGCGACACCTTGTTGTTGCTCACCTCAACAAAGCCACCGTGAACAGCGATGTCCTCCACCGCGCCATCGACGAGGAACACCCTCGTGTGGCTCGCGTCAAGGGCGCCAAGAAATGGAGCATGCCCGGCCTGGAAGGCGATCTCGCCGCCACCCAGTGTTCGGGTGATCACCATTGTGGCCTCACCGGAGTAGAGCACCGACTCCGGAGACACCACCTCGACGCTGAAGGAGGCAGACATGACTCAGGAGTTCTCCTCGAGGCTCTTCGCCTTCGCCAGAACCTGGTCAACGCCACCGACGTTCAAGAAGGCCTGCTCCGGCACATGGTCGAGATCACCATTGATGAGAGCCTCGAAGGACTCCACGGTGTCAGCAACGGGGACGTATTCGCCCTGCAGACCGGTGAAGACCTCGGCCACGTAGAACGGCTGCGACAAGAACCGCTGCACCTTGCGGGCTCGGTTCACCGTCAGACGGTCCTCCTCCGACAACTCGTCGAGGCCGAGAATCGCGATGATGTCCTGCAGTTCCTTGTACCGCTGCAGGGTTTCCTGCACGCGGCGAGCAATGGCGTAATGATGGTCGCCGACGGTCTCGGGAGTGAGAATCGTCGAGGTCGACGCCAGCGGGTCCACCGCCGGATAGATGCCGAGAGCAGCCACTTGACGCGACAACTCAGTGGTGGCATCGAGGTGGGTGAAGGTAGTGAACGGCGCCGGGTCGGTGTAGTCGTCGGCGGGCACGTACACGGCCTGCAGCGAGGTGATCGAACGGCCACGAGTCGAGGTGATGCGCTCCTGCAACTGGCCCATCTCATCGGCCAGTGTTGGCTGGTAGCCCACCGCTGAGGGCATACGACCGAGAAGCGTCGACACTTCGGAACCCGCCTGCACGAATCGGAAGATGTTGTCAACGAAGAGCAACACGTCCTGGTTCTGCTCATCACGGAAGTACTCCGCCATGGTCAGCGCCGACAGGGCCACGCGCAGGCGCACGCCTGGCGGCTCGTCCATCTGGCCGAATACGAGCGCGGCTTTGTCGAACACGCCCGATTCCATCATCTCAAGACGGAGATCGGTGCCTTCACGAGTGCGCTCACCCACGCCGGCGAACACCGACACACCACCGTGCTGCGAGGCCACGCGGTTGATCATCTCGGTGATGAGCACCGTCTTGCCCACACCGGCGCCCCCGAAGAGACCGATCTTGCCACCCGCGAGGTACGGCGTGAGCAGGTCGATCACCTTGATACCGGTTTCGAACATACGCGCTGATGGCTCCAGCGAATCGAACGTCGGCGCGGGCCGGTGGATCTCCCAGCGATCCATCGCATCGAACCCGTCGGGATCTTGATCAAGTGCCTCGCCCCACACGTTCCACACGTGGCCAAGCACCTTGTCACCGACCGGCACCGTGATGCCACGGCCGGTGTTGCGCACCTCGGTACCGCGCACCAGACCATCGGTCGGCTTGAGGCAGACCGCGCGGACACGGCCCGAACCCAGCTGTTGCGCAACTTCGGCGAGCACCCGTTCGGGCTGCCCATCCACGACGATGTCGAACTCAAGCGCAGCATTCAATTCAGGGAGCGAGCCACGTGGAAACTCCACGTCGATCACCGGGCCGGCGATCGCGACGACGCGCCCGGGGCTGAGGGTGGTTTCGGTCATGCTCATAATCAGTTGTCTCCGGTTTCCGGTGATGTGACCAGCGACTCTCCGAGGAGGTCGACGTAACGCACGGACGGGTTCTTACCCGATCCGAGGGCTTCTGCACCACCGACGATCTCCATGATCTCGGTGGTGATCGCGTCCTGACGGGCGCGGTTCATGACAATGCTCAGGTTGCGGATGAGCTCCTCGGCGTTGTCGGTTGCCGACTTCATCGCGCGCTGACGGAAGGCATGCTCTGATGCGGCTGCGTTGAGCAGAGCCGCGAAGATTCGCGCCTCGACATACCGCGGGAGCAGCGTTTCCAAAATCGTTGTGGGGTCCGGTTCGAACTCGTAATCACCGCCGGAACCATCGGTGGAGCCAGCCTTTCCATCGCCGCCGGCCACAGTGTCCGCGCTCAAGGGCACCAGCGGACGGAGCACGACTTCCTGGCTTCCTGCCGAGATGAACCGGGTGTAGACCAGTTCCACGCGATCGACCTCGCCAGAGGCGTACAGGTCGACGACGTATTCGCCGATCTGCTTTGCATCGGCATAGGACGGGGCATCACTGAATCCGCCGAATGCCGTGCCGAGGTTGTACTGGCGGAACCGGAAATATCCCTCCGCTTTCCGTCCGACGGGGACCACGGTGTAGCCCCGACCAGCCGCGACATCAGCCTTGATCTCACCTTCGGCTGCGCGTTGCACACCGGTGTTGTACCCGCCGCACAACCCGCGGTCGGCGGAGATGACCACGTAGCAGGTGGTACGGATTTCATCACGGCCGACCAGCAACGGCAGATCCGAGCTCGCGCCGGCTGCCGCCAGATCGCGAACGACCTCAGTGATCTGCTCCGAGTAGGGCACAGCCGCCTGGACCCGCTGTTGAGCCTTGACGATGCGCGACCCCGCGATCAATTCCATCGCGCGCGTGATCTTCTTGGTCGCCTGCATCGATTTGATGCGGCTCCTCAGCGCACGTTCGGTACCACCTGCCATCTAGATCACTCCGTGGCGAGGGTCTTGTCGGATGCGGCGTCGCCCACCTCGTCGGCGTCAACCGATGACGGGTCAACCGCCACGCCGGAAGCGGCGTCGGAGCGCTGGAAGCCAGCTTTAAAGGATTGCACCGCATCGGCAAGCGCATCGGGCACGCCAGCAGTGCGAATCTCGGTGAGCAGACCGGAGTGGCGCGTACGAACGAAGTCCAGCAATTCTTCTTCGAAGCGTCGCACGTCAGCAACCGCCAAGTCGTCGAGGTACCCCTTCGTGCCGGCAAAGAGCGACACGACCTGCTCCTCTACCGACATCGGGCTGTTCAGCGACTGCTTCAGCAACTCCACCAAGCGGTAGCCACGGTCAAGCTGCGCTTTGGACACAGCGTCGAGTTCGGAGCCGAATGTGGCGAAGGCCTCGAGCTCGCGGAACTGAGCGAGGTCGAGCTTCAACGTACCGGCAACCGACTTCATCGACTTGATCTGGGCAGCGCCACCCACACGGGACACCGAGATGCCCACGTCGACAGCAGGGCGAACACCCGACTTGAACAGGTTGTCCTGCAGGTACACCTGACCGTCGGTGATCGAGATCACGTTGGTCGGGATGAACGCTGACACGTCGCCACCCTTGGTCTCAATGATCGGCAGCGCGGTCATCGAGCCCGCACCGTTCTCATCGGACAGCTTCGCTGCGCGCTCCAACAACCGACTGTGGAGATAGAAGACGTCGCCTGGGTAGGCCTCGCGGCCCGGCGGGCGGCGCAGCAGCAACGACAACTGACGGTAGGCCTCAGCCTGCTTCGACAAGTCGTCGTACACCACCAGGGCGTGTTCGCCCTTTTCCATCCAGTGCTGGCCCATCGCGCATCCGGCGTAGGGGGCAAGGTACTTGAACGGTGCGGCGTCCGCGGCAGGAGCCGTCACCACCACGGTGTACTCGAGTGCGCCGGCTTGACGCAGGGTCTCCACGGTCTGGGCAACCGTCGAACCCTTCTGGCCAATCGCGACGTAGATGCACTTCACGCCCTGGCCCTTCTGGTTCAGGATCGTGTCGATTGCGACCGTGGTCTTGCCCGTCTTGCGATCGCCAATGATGAGTTCGCGCTGACCGCGACCGATCGGAGTCATGGCGTCGATGGCCTTGATACCGGTCTGGAGCGGTTCGTGAACCGGCTTGCGACCCATGATGCCGGGGGCCTGAATCTCCATGCGGCGCAACTCGGTGCCAACCAGGTCACCCTGGCCGTCAACCGGCTCGCCAAGCGCGTTCACCACGCGACCGAGAACACCGTCACCCACCGGGATGGACAGGATTCGACCCGTTGCCTTCACCGGCTGACCTTCTTCGATGGCCTCTGCGGCACCAAGAACCACCGCGCCGATCGTGTCCTCATCAAGGTTCAGCGCCAGGCCCATCGACCCGTCGGCAAACTCAAGGAGTTCGTTCACGGCGGCGTCGGGCAACCCGGACACGCGGGCAATACCGTCGCCGATCTCGACGACACGGCCCACAGTTCGGGCCTCGACAGAGGGCTCGTAGCCCTCGAGGTTTTTCGTGATGGCCGCCGCGATATCGGCGGCGGAGATCGTGAGTTCAGCCATTGGTGTGCTCCTAGAGACGGCTCTTCAGCTGGTCGAGACGGGTGCGGACGGTGCCGTCGATGACGGTGTCGCCGACGGTGGCGACGATGCCGCCGATGACGGACGGATCGACAACCACCTTGAGGTTGACTTGCTGCCCAGTGGCATTCGCCAGAGCAGCGGCAAGACGGGTCTGTTGATCGTCGGTCAGCGCAACAGCGCTACGGACCTCGGCGACCTCAAGGTCCTTCGAACGCGATGCACGAGCGACGAGCGAGTCGATGATCTCTGGGAGATCCCGACCGCGGCCGGAGCCGATGACCATCGATACCAACTGCATGGTCGTGGCAGTCGCGCGGTCACCAAGAAGTGACTCCACAATGCCCTGGCGACGGTCGGCTGGCACCATCTCGTCGGTGAGCGCATTGCGAAGCGCGTCGCTCGACTCAAACGAGCGAGCGAATCGGAACAGTTCGTCCTCAACCTCGTCGAGCGTTCCCTCGGCACGGGCGATTTCGAAAAGGGCGCGGGCATAACCCTCGATGCGTGCGTCACTCATGACGACGACCCCACTTTCTGGATGAAGTCCTCGATCATTTGCTGCTGAGCAGCGTCGTCGAGGGTCTCGGCAAGTAGACGCTGAGTCACCTCGGCGGACAGGCTGGCGATCTCGGCCCTCAACTCGTCTCCCAGGCGATCTCCCATCGATGCAGCGTCTGCTGCTGCTCGCGCCTCGAGTTCTGCGACCTCGGTCTCGATGCGTGCCCGACCGTCGGACAAGATGTCTGCTGCTTGAGCGTCCGCTTCCGCGAGCAAACGAGACCGCTCAGCATCGATGTCACCTGCTGCCCGGCGAATCTCCTCAGCCTCCTGGCGCGCGCCTGTGACAGCCGCATCCGCAGCATCAAGATCGGCCTGAATACGCGCAGTGCGGTCTGCCATTCCCTTCTTCGCGGCGGGACCAGCGAACTTCCACAGCAGAGAGAAGATGATCAACGAGGCGATACCGCCGTAGATCAGCTCTGCTGCCGGAGGCCACAGCCAATGCACGCTTTCGGACGGATCGATGTCGCCGCCTGCTGCGACGAGTCCGTAGATGTTCATTGCGACACCCCCGTATTCATGAGTTCGTCGACCGCTCGACTCACCGCATTGGGATCCGGTGCCCGACCCGTAGCGAGCTCGACCGCTCGGCTGGCAACCGTGGCAACCGCGGTTCCTACCTGGGCTCGAGCTGCGCCGTGAGCTGCGTCAACCTCTGCTGATGCCGCCGCGCGCCGTGCTGCAATCGCTTCGTTCGTCTCGGACAGACGAGCAGCGCGCTCTTGCTCGACCGTCGATCGTGCGGCATCGATGCGAGCAGCAACTTCGGCCCGCACCTCGGCCAGGGCCGTTTCGTAGGACGACACTTCACCGCGTGCTGCGTCCCGCTCGGCCTCAGCCGATTCGTGAGCCTCACGGATTGATGCATCGCGAGCATCCATACTGCGGCGAAGACGCGGATAGAGGAAGAACCTCATCAACAGCGCGAACACAACGAAGGCGCCAGACCCCCAGAAGAATTCTTTCGCCTCGGGCATGATCGGGCTGGGGCCCTCGTCGCACGCTTCAAGACTCTCGATCTTCGTTCCCGGGCTTTCGCCATCGGGAATGATCGCGCAGTCAGCGAAGGTGTACTCCGAGTACCCCTCCTCGCCACCTTCGGCGGTGAGGAGCACCTGGGGTCCCTCTGACCCATATGTGACGACGGCTCTCAGCACGTCAACTCCTTAAACACGTTCTCGGTTATGGACATACGGACCGGAACCCGGACCGCCTCAACGATCAGAGACCGATGAGAATGAACACCACGAAGCCGATGAGGGCGAGCGCCTCGGTAAAGGCGATACCGAGGAACATCGTGGTGCGCACCATGCCGGCGGCCTCGGGCTGGCGAGCCATGGCCTCGACCGACTTGCCGACGAGATAGCCGATGCCGATACCGGGGCCGATAGCCGCCAGGCCGTAGGCAAATCCGGCTGAGCCGGCGGCCTCGGCGGCCTTTGCGCCTTCATCGGTGAGCTGGGCGAGGATGCTGAATGCTTCCATGTTGGGGTTGTCTCCTGATTGTTTCGGTTGATGGGAGAAGTCGGCCCGAGATCAGTGCTCGGGGTGGGCGGCGCCACCGATGTACACGGCAGCGAGGATCGTGAAGATGTAGGCCTGCAGGAACGCGACGAGCACCTCGAATGCAGTCAAGAAGACCAGCATGAAGAACGGCAAGATGCCCACGGGGATCAGCGCCACAGAGTCGCCCTGCACAAGTTCCTTGGTCAGCAGGGCAAAGGTCACGAGCAGGATGTGACCAGCGAGCATGTTCGCGAAGAGTCGCACCGTCAATGAGAAGGGGCGGACCAGGAACGTCGAGATGAATTCGATCGGGGTCACCAAGATGTACAGCGGCGCAGGAACCCCCGGGGGGAAGAGCGAGTTCTTGAGGTAACCCAACCCCTGGTGTTTGAAACCAACACCGATGAACACCACCCAGACGAGCAGCGAGAGGAACAGCGGGAGAGCCATCCGGGCGGTGGCAGGCATCTGGATAATCGGAATGATTCCCGGCACGTTGCAGAGGTAGATGAAGCTGAAGAGGCTCAACAGGAACGGGGTCCAGCCACGTCCGCTGCTGCCCATTGTCGGCATGATGATTTGGTTCTCGACGAACTCCACGATCGCTTCGGCGAAGTTGCGAACTCCGCGCGGCGCCTTTGACCCGTCAGCATTTCCGGCGATGATGAAGATCACCGATGCGATGAGCGCGGCGAGCACGGAGATGGCCGCCACCTTGTTGAACGACGGGAAGACATCCTGCCAACGCAGGATCTCGTTGATCGGTGGGAATTCAAGTGCGAGCACGTTTCTTACCGTTCCTAGTGATTACGGGTGGGTTGATCGGATGCCGGAGTGAGCGAATGAGATGGATACGTGGTTCAACTCCCAGAGCAGCAGCCCGAGGTGCGCCACAATGATGACCGCTCCAAGGGCTTGGAGTGAAATCCACTGCTGATCGCGTACCAACAGCACTGCAATCATGATGATGCCGAGGCGGATGACGAACCCGCCCAACGCCGCCACCATGACGGCCGGCGGCGAGATACGCGCTGCGGACGACACCATCAGCGCCGCGAGAACAAAATTCGCGAGCACCAACGCCAGCGCGAAGGCACCTGACGCAAGACCGTCGAGACCCCACACAACGGTGGCTGCGCCGACGATGAGCGGTGACGCGATCACACCACGCCGGGCGAGATCACCAGAGATCTGCATTTCAACGGCGGGGATCTCTGCTGCATTCACGGCAATGTCAGTCGGTGACAGTTCGGCACTCATACCGCAGCCTCCGAGTCGTTGCGCTGCGATGCCCGCGCTGCATTCTTGCGCTCGGCCTCAAGCGCAGTGATCGTTGCCTCATAGGCATATTTCATGCGAACGAAGACGCCGACAGCCGCGAAGATGGTCAGACCGATCATGAATCCCGGCCGTGTGCCGAGCCACGAGTCGATCAACCAACCAAGCCCCAAGAACAGACCCAGCATGATCGCTGCTTCCATGCCACGGCCAAGATTGTCGTCGGCTCCGATACGGCGGTCGTCGCGGGCACGGGTGAAGAGAAGTCGCATCGTCGAGAGTCAGGTCGGGGGTCTCGCCAACGCGCATCGGCATCGGCTTGTGAAGACGCGCACAAACTAGACCATGTGAGTCCACCCTGCAACATGTTCTCTCGGGAATCTCACCGAGGACGGATCTGCTCGGCCGCGGGTCGATCGAGTGCGGCCTCGATCTCCTCGGTCCGCTTACGTCGCACACTCGGATGCAGCACCGTGAACAGCACCAATCCGATCGCTGCCATACCGAACGGCAAATACGTCGGGTTCTGATCGGTGAGCACCGGGTACAGCACGAAACCCGACAACACCAGGGTCCACGCCCACAAGATCGCGACTGATCGACGATGCCCGTGGCCAAGGTTCATCAGGCGGTGGTGCAGGTGACCCTTGTCGGCCACATCGATCGCTTGACGTTTCGAGATGCGTCGCACGATCGCGAACAATGTGTCGAGAACCGGCACACCCAAGATCAACAACGGCAGTACCAGGGGCGCAAGGAAGAAGAAGGTCTGTCCGACGAACTCTTGACTGCCCGGCGTGGCGCGACCTCCGACAACCGACGTCGATGCTGCCATCAGCAAGCCCAGCACGAACGCTCCCCCATCACCCATGAAGATGCGTGCGGGATTGAAGTTGAACGGCAGGAACCCCACTGAGATTCCCGCGGTGACCACGGCGATCAGCGGGCCAGGGTTGGGCTGGCTGAGCAGATCCAGCTCCCCGAGTCGCCAGGCGTACAAAAAGAACGCGGCCGACGCAATCGCCACGATTCCCGCCGCTAACCCATCGAGGCCGTCGATGAGATTGATGGCCTGTGTCATACCGAGCAGCCACACCACGGTGACAACTGGTTGCCAATCGCCCGACAGCACGAACACATCCACGAACGGCACGCGGAAGTAGAACATCGTCACCCCGAACCACAACAGAACAAGTGCTGCACCGACGATGCCGGTGACCTTGGCTGGTGGCGGGAGATCCATCAGGTCGTCCGCCACGCCGATGGCCAACACGACCACCGCAGCGATGACGACACCGAGTAGTTCTCGGCCGCCCCCCAGCACCGCATCGAAACGGCCGAGCAATGCTGCGACCATCATCGCCACCGCGAGACCGATGACCATCGCCACACCGCCCACATTGGGGATCGCGAGCACGTGCACGCTGCGCTCATTCGGTTCGGCCATCCAACCCCGCACCCGCGCCGCATAGGCGACAAACGGGGTCGCCACCGCCGTCGCCGCTGCGGCGATCACCCCGATCAGGAGATAGTCACCGAGCGAGGGGCCCATAGATGATCAGGAGTAGATGGGAAAGCGTGCACACAACTCGGCAACCGCGGCACGCACCGTGGCGATCTCGGCGGCATCGTCGCGCCCGCGCAGAGCACGAGCGATCAGCTGGGCCACCGTGGGCATCTCGGCCCGGGTCATACCCTGAGTCGTCACCGACGGCGTTCCGATCCGAACCCCACTGGTCACGAACGGACTCCGAGGGTCATCCGGCACCGTGTTCTTGTTCAGGGTGATTCCGGCCTCGTCCAGTGTGGCCTGGGCCTGCTTGCCGGTGAGTTCGGCATCGAAGGGTCGTAGGTCGACGACGATCATGTGGGTATCGGTGCCTCCTGACACCATCCGGAAACCCTCATCGGCGAGAGCTGCAGCCAGAGCAGCGGCGTTCGACACGATGCGATGCGCATATTCGGCAAACTCTGCGGTGGCGGCTTCGCGGAATGCGATCGCCTTACCTGCGATGGCGTTCTCTTGGGGTCCTCCCTGCCACCCGGGGAACACCGCCTTGTCGATCGCGGCCGCATGCTCGGATGTGGTGAGGATGCAGCCACCCCGCGGGCCGCGCAACGTCTTGTGTGTCGTGAAGGTCACCACATCGGCGAATGGCACCGGGTTCGGATGCGCTCCGCCGGCGACCAGCCCTGCCAGGTGGGCGATGTCGAAAAGCAATAGCGCCCCGACCTCATCGGCGATGGCGCGGAACGGTTCGGGGTCGATGCGGCGCGGATAGCTCGTGGTGCCGGCCACGATCATTCGCGGCCGATGCTCGAGCGCGAGATCGCGCACCGCATCCATATCGATGCGTTCTTCGGCTCCAACGCCGTAGTTCACGAAGTTGTAGAGCATCCCACTCGCATTGACGGGTGAGCCATGGGTCAGGTGACCTCCATGGTCAAGCCCGAGACCCAGCACCGTGTCACCAGCGCTCAGCAGTGCCTGGTACACGCACATATTCGCGTTCGCACCCGAGTGCGGCTGCACGTTGGCATGGTCGGCCCCAAAGAGTGCACACACTCGGGAGATCGCCAGGGCCTCGATGTCGTCGACCACGTGGTTGCCGCCGTAGTACCTCTTGCCGGGGTATCCCTCGGCGTACTTGTTCGTGAGCACCGACCCCACCGCGGCCATCACCGCAGGTGAGGTGAAGTTCTCACTCGCGATCAGTTGCAGACCGGTCGCCTGACGCTGCTGCTCGGCCTCGAGCAGTGCCGCGATCTCACGGTCGGGATCGGTATCGGATGGGAACGGCATCAGAACGACTCCTCGAGTTCGGTCAACTGGGCCACGCGGCGAGCATGGCGCCCACCTTCAAAGGCTGTGGCGAGGAACACATCGATGATCTCCAACGCCAGTCCCTCGCCGACGACGCGCGCACCGATTGACAGCACATTCGCATCGTTGTGTTCGCGCGCCATCCGCGCGGTGTACAGGCAGTTGCAGAGCGCGGCTCGCACCCCCCGCACCTTGTTCGCAGCCAGCTGTTCACCCTGCCCGCTACCACCCAACACGACTCCAACATCAGCCTCGCCATCGCGAACCGATCGCGCGGCGGCCGCACAGAACTCTGGGTAGTCGACACTGTCAAGGGAGTTGGTGCCGTGATCGATCACCGCATGACCGGCAGCGGTCACGTGTTCGATGAGACGTTGTTTGAGGGGGAAGCCGGCATGATCGGCTCCGAAGGCAATGGTGGCCACGGCTCCCGAGTGTACGACCTGTGCCGGGATCGACCGGGTCGAGATGCGATCGGGTGCACCCGCCCGCCCCGGAATAACGTGAGGGGGTGAGTTCTCCCCCTGTGTCCTCCCCCGCTACCACACCGGTCGTCATCGGAGTCGGTGAGGTTCTTCAACGCGTTGACGATCCGACGGTGGCCGAACATGCCATCGGCCTGATGGCTGCCGCTGCTCGTGCTGCTGCCGCCGATGCAGGGGCCACCCGTGCCCTCGACACGCTCGACGCCGTCGCGGTGGTCTCCACACTCACCTGGCGCTATGGCGACCCGGCGCGCTTGGTCGCCGCCGACCTCGGCATTGCGCCCGGCCGGCTCATCGTCACCACACCGGGCGGCAACTCGCCGCAGTCACTGGTGAACGAGGCGTCGCGACGCATCGCTGCCGGCGAACTCAGCTCCATTTTGTGCGTCGGTGGTGAAGCGTTCCGCACCCGCATGCGCGCCCGGCGTGGCGAGGTGACCCTCGACTGGCCAAAGGTGCCTGCCGAGACCTTGGCTGCCGAACCACCGGAGACGTGGGGCAAGGACCTCACCATGAACTCGCCCCATGAGACCGAGCTCGGACTGATGATGCCGGTACAGGTGTACCCGATGTTCGAGACCGCGATTCGCGCCGCTCGCGGTGTAGGCCCGGCCGAGCACCTGGCCGATATCGCCCAGCTGTGGTCGAGGTTCTCCGCCGTAGCAGCCACGAATCCGAACGCGTGGATCCGCACCGCGATGAGCCCTGACGACATCATCACCCCAAGCGACCGCAACCGCATGGTGGGTGCGCCGTACACAAAGGTGATGAACTCGAACAACGATGTCGATATGGCGGCTGCGGTCATCGTGTGTTCGGCCCAGCACGCTGAATCCCTCGGTGTGCCGCGCGACCGATGGGTGTTCCCCCATGCCGGGACCGACTGCCACGAGCACGCGTTCATCTCCGATCGCGACGAGTTCTTCCGCACGCCGGCAGTGGAGATCGGTTCTGCCCGCGCCATGGAACTGGCCGGTGTTGGAATCGATGACATCGACCACATCGACCTGTATTCGTGCTTCCCCTCCGCGGTGCAACTCGGCGCCAGGTCGCTGGGGCTGAATCCGTATTCGGACGAACGACAACTCACCCAAACAGGTGGCCTTGCCTTCGCCGGCGGTCCGTGGAATAACTACGTGATGCACGCCATCGCGGCCATGGTGCGCCGTCTGCGTGACGACGCCGGCAGCCGCGGGCTCGTGTGGGCGAACGGTGGTTACGCCACCAAACACGCCTTCGGCGTGTACTCGACAGAGCCACCTGCGACGCCATTCCGCCACGACGTACCCCAAGAGGCGATCGATGCACTCCCTCGCCGCAGCGCCGTGGCTCCCGCCGATCTCGACGACCCCTCGGGCCACATCGAGGCCTACACGGTGATGCACGAACGCGACGGGTCTCCTGGCACCGCATGGGCCGCGGTACGCGTCGCCGACGGCCGCCGTATGTGGGCGCGTGACGACCGTTCCGACGTCGCGGCCGCCCTGGTGGACGGCGAGTGGGTTGGACGCCGGGTCGTTCTCGATGCCACGCACCGCATCACCGATGCGTGACTCGATCGTGAATGCCTGACCCGATGAACAACGTCGCAGCGAATCATCGAGTGCCGCGGGCTGGCATGCTGGGGTGATGACGCCCGCACGCCCCGCCATCATTTTGGACTGCGACCCCGGTCACGACGACGCCGTCGCCATCGTGCTCGCTGCCCACCTGTGCGATGTTCTCGGCATCACCACCGTGGCCGGCAACGCCCCACTGGAACGGACCACCTACAACGCCCGGGTCATGCGGCACCTCCTCAACCTCGATACCGAGGTGCACTCGGGAGCGGATGCGCCACTGGTCGTGCCCGCGGCCGCCGCTGGCTACGTGCACGGCGAGAGTGGTCTCGACGGAGCGGAACTTCCTGAGCCGACCCGTCCGGTCGACGGCACCGATGCGGTGGGCTTCATCATCGACACGGTACGGACCAACCCGGGTTGTTCACTGGTCGTCACCGGCCCGATGACCAACGTCGCGCTCGCCATCACATCTGCTCCCGACATCGTCAATCTCGTAGCTGAGATTTCGTTCATGGGTGGTGGCACGTTCGGGAATCGCACCACCATGGCCGAGTTCAACCTGTGGGCTGACCCGCATGCCGCCGCCACCGTCGTGCGCAGCGGCGCACCATTGGTGATGGCCGGGCTGGATGTCACTCACCGCTTCCAGGCCACCGAACCGCGTATCGCCGCGGTGCGCGCGGTGGGAGGCACACTCGCCACGACCCTCGCGGACCTGTTCGATTTCTTCTCCGAGAACTACCGCAGCCGTCATGACGACATGGCCGGTGCAGCCGTCCACGACCCGCTCTCGGTGCTCGCGGTCTGCCGCCCCGACCTGTTCACATCGACGGCGCGATTCGTCGACATCGTGACCGATGGTGAGCACACTCGCGGGATGACGGTAATCGACCGGCGGACCCTGCTCGACCGGCCGGCGGCGAACTGCACAGTGCTCGACGACGTCGATGCCGATGCCGCGTGGCAGATCGTCGTCGACGCTGTTGCAGCGGCCACCCACTGAACGTCCACCGTCGCATAGCGTGCACCGCGTGACACAGGGCGACACCTTTCCTCGGCAGTGGGCACGCACCCGACGGGGCACCCTCGGCGATGCCCGCGATCTCACGATCAACCCCGACGGATCCACCGTGTATTTCCTGCGTGCCCGATCCACCTCAGACCCGGTGCACCTGCTCTGGGCTGTAGACACCGCCACCGGAGAAGAACGCCTTGTCGTCGACCCGGCACAACTGTCGACCTCTGGGACCGAGTCCGCGGCTGAACGTGCCCATCGCGAACGGTTGCGCGAATCCGCCGACGGCATTGCGGCCTACCACTGCAATCGCGATGTCACCCAGGCGGTCACCGCGCTCGCCGGCACCGCAGTACTGATCGAACTCGACACGGGCCGATGCACCACGGTCGATCTCGGCGCTGCGGTATTTGATCCGCGACTGTCACCCGATGGCCGACGCCTGGCCGTCGTGCGCGACGGGCGCCTCGTCATCGT
>RFST01000001.1 GCA_009923855.1 Actinomycetota bacterium | reverse complement strand
TCCGTGACCTCGATCTGGAAGACCGACTGCTGGAATTGAGCCGTGCGACCGGTATCGGCGCCCAGTTCGGTGGCAAGTATTTCTGTCACGACGTCCGCGTGATCCGCCTTCCCCGCCATGGTGCGTCATGCCCAGTCGCGATGGCGGTGTCATGCTCGGCAGACCGCCAAGCTCTGGGCAAGATCACTGCTGACGGCATTTTCTTGGAGCAGCTCGAACACGACCCGGCACGATTCCTGCCCGACACATCCGATACCGATCTTGCGGACACCCCCGTGGTCCGCATCGACCTGGCCCGCCCAATGGACGAGATCCGCGCCGAGCTGTCGCAACATCCGGTGCGCACCCGAGTGATGCTGAGCGGGCCAATGGTGGTGGCTCGAGATATCGCCCACGCCAAGATCGCCGAACGGCTAGATGCCGGCGAGGAGATGCCCCAGTACATGAAAGATCACTGCGTGTACTACGCGGGTCCGGCGAAGACACCCGACGGCATGGCATCAGGATCGTTCGGCCCGACAACTGCAGGTCGTATGGACTCTTACGTCGAGCGCTTCCAGGCTGCAGGTGGGTCAATGATCATGCTCGCCAAAGGAAACCGTTCGCAGCAGGTCACCGACTCATGTCGTGACCATGGAGGTTTCTACCTCGGCTCGATCGGTGGCCCCGCCGCACGACTTGCTCAGGACAACATCACCTCGGTCGAGGTACTCGAATATCCCGAACTCGGGATGGAGGCCGTCTGGCGCATTGAAGTGAAAGACTTCCCTGCCTTCATCGTCGTCGACGACAAGGGCAATGACTTCTTCCAACAGGTACGCGCCGAGGCGGCTGCCCGCCCGAGCCAGGTGCGCCTGAGCTGACCACCCGGCGATATACGACGCATAGCGCTGGTGACGGGGGCTACGACAGCCCCACGACACCCAACCAATCACGCCCCCAATGGTCGACGTCGCCCTCGGGCAGCACCAGAACGTGGGTTGGTTCAAGCTGCTCCACGAACCAGGTGTCGTGGCTTACCAGGATCATTGTCCCCGCCCAATCCCGCAGCACGTCGGCAACCGCCTCGCGCGATGACGGGTCGAGGTTGTTCGTCGGCTCATCGAGCAGCAACAGGTTGTGACGTCCGCCGGCAAGCATCGCCAGTGACAACTTGGTGCGCTCCCCGCCCGAGAGCGAACCCGCTGGCTGATGCACCTTGTCGCCACGCAGTCCAAACATTCCCAGCACAGACCGGCAGGTGCCATCGTCGGCACCGGTGGCGGTGCGCTGGTTATCAAGCACCGATGCGTCGGGAACCAAATTGTCGTGCTCTTGAGCGAAATACCCGACTTCTACTTGATGCCCGAAACGCACATCACCCAGCACGGCCGACAGTTCACCGGCCAACACCCGCAGCAGAGTGGTCTTGCCTGCACCGTTCAGGCCCAGCACCAGCAGTCGTTCGCTGCGGCCAACGCTGAACGCGACATCGTCGAACACGTGATGGGTGTCGTAGGCCATGCACAACGACGACACCTCGACGACGGTGCGACCCGACGGTGGCGGGTCGGGTAGGCGTAGTTGCAATGCCCGGTCGTTGCGTGCCGAGCGATCCGACTGGGCCGACTCCAGACGCGCGATACGACGTTCAACGTTGTGAGCCATGGCCGCCTTGGTTGCTTTCGCCCCGAAACGGTCAACGACTCGCTGCAATCGATCGATTTCACGTTGGCGTGTCCGTGCCTCCTTCACCGCGCGTTCCTCATCAGCGGCGCGCGCTCGCTGATACTGGCTGTACGTACCGCGGTACTCCACCACAGAGCCCTCGTCATCTTCGTCGGGACGATCGAGGTGCAAAACCCGAGTAATCGCCTCATCGAGCAACTCGAGGTCATGGCTGATCACGATGAGCGCACCCCGATACTGCCGAAGGAACTGCAGCAACCAATCTCGCGCGTCGACATCGAGATGGTTTGTTGGTTCATCGAGGCACAGCACATCACTGCCGGCGAAGAGAATCCTCGCGAGTTCCACCCGTCGACGCTCACCACCCGACATGGAACCAATAGCCAGTGCGAGCCTCTGGTCATCAAGGCCCAGTCCGGCAGCTATCGATCGCGCCTCTGATTCCGCCGCGTAACCACCCGACACCCTGAACGACTCCTCGGCCTGGGTGTATCTCGTGATGTTCCGCTCAGATGGGTCGCTCTCCATCGCCACCCTGAGCTTCTCGATTCGTTCTCGTTCGGCATCAATGCCGCGCCCAGTGAGGATGTGCGAGATTGCGGGGCGCGCATCAAAAACACCGGGAATGCGCGGATCCTGCGGGAGATATCCGTACGCCCCCGTTGTGCGCACGGCACCGCCACGCGGCTCCAACTCGCCACCGAGCACCTTCATCAGGGTTGTCTTGCCGGCGCCGTTACGGCCAACAACACCTACCTTGTCGCGCGCAGCGACGGTGAAGGTGGCGTCGCGCACAACAGTGCGGCCGCCGATCTCAACACACAGACCCTGGGCGCGCAGCATGCTCGCAGGCTAGAGGTCGTCGTCGGAACCCGAGCCGACCTCGTCATCGGTGAACTGCGTCGGGGCACACTCTGCGTCCACGACCTGCACCACCGCTGGTCCAAGCGCCAGCGCAACTTCAGTGACCAACCGGTTCCCACCAGCGGACGACAGATGCAGGCCATCACGGGCCAATAGCCCTGGTTCACCCGCTGTGATCACGGCCCAATCGATCAGTTGCACATTGTCGCGGGCTGCCACTTCGGCTCGAATCACTTCGTTGAGGTCAGACCGGTTCGCGGCGATCTCGGTCACGGTCAGCACCACAACCGGGCGCGGAGCCAATCGATCGAGCGCATCGACATAGCGACTGGTGAACCGCGCAAGATCACCGTCATGATTCGATCCTAAGAAGATCACTGCCGCATCCCAGGCCGTGTCACCACCGGGATCGAGGCGTCGGTCGAGAACGACATCAGCGAAGGACACAAAACGGCCCGGTTCTGCGTTGATCTCGACATACCACCCGACGTCGGTGAGCTTGTCGCACATGCTCCCGCCGAACCTAGGCGCCGTCGCGGCCGTGATCGAATCGCCGATGAGCATCACGCGGTTACCCGCGGCCACCTCAGCCACAGTCGGTTCTCCAAGGTCCGCAGGGCGGACCGGCACCGGACCGGCTGGCAGGCTGGTCGTTGACGCTGTTGCCTCAACCGGCACCGCGACGGTGCCGATCACGCCGGGAATTTCACCGACACCTGCCACGGTTGCCGGCACCGCATCGACACTCGACGCGCACGCCGACAATGCCACCAACGCCACGACCGCGTTCCGAACCGACTTCACCCCACCATCATCGCCGATCGCCAACCGATCGGTCAGGCACCACGGTGCTGCACCGGGACGACACGTCTCGCCGACGACGTCGCCGCGGTTGCGGAGAACTACGGTATGGCCGTGGCCCGACCCTTCGATCTCGTCGTGATCGGTCTGGGAACTGCCGGTCTCACCGCCACGCGGGTGGCAGCAGCCGAGCTGGGGCTGCGCGTCGCAGCGGTGGAACGTGCCCGTATTGGCGGCGACTGCCTATGGACAGGGTGTGTGCCCTCAAAGACGCTCACCGCATCGGCACGCGCGGCTCATCTCGTGGGACGCGCACACCAATTCGGGGTCTTCCCCGCGCAAGTCACTGTCGACAATGCTGCGGTGTGGAGTCGCCTTCGCGATGTCCGCAACGACATCGCCGCCGCCGACGACAATGCCGACACGGTCACCGGATGGGGTGCCGAACACCTCGTCGGCCAGGCAACGATCACCGGCCCTCGGGAGGTCACCGTCAGCGCCGACGACGGCACCACGGTGCTCACGACCCGGTTCATTCTCGTGTGCACCGGTTCACGGCCGTCGGTTCCCAACATCAGCGGCATCTCCGACGTCACCACACTCACGAACGACACGCTGTTCGATCTCGATCGGGCACCGCAGTCGGCGATCATCATCGGTGCCGGCCCGATGGGTGTGGAGACCGCTCAGGCACTACGTCGCCTTGGCGTCGCCGTCACCCTCGCGGAGTCCGCGGATCGCATCCTGCGCCGCGAAGAACCGGACCTTGCCGAGCGTGTGGCCCAGACACTGCGTGCTGAAGGTGTCGATGTCATTACCGGAGTCACTATCGATGCGGTGAATGGACGCTCGGCCGACAGCGACCATGCCGTGTCGATCGATATCGGTGAACGCACAATCGGTGCGGACGCGCTGATCAGTGCGACCGGTCGAACAGCAGATGTGACCAGCCTCGGTCTCGACCGTCTCGGGGTGATCGCCACTGCGTCGGGCATCAACGTCGACGCTCGATCACGAACGACAGTTCCCACGATCTACGCCGTCGGCGATGCTGTTGCAGGCCGGCCTCGCCACACGAATGTGGCCGCCCACGATGCAGCCACAGCGGTGCGCGACATGTTCCTTCCAGGGCGCGGACATGCCGTGACCCTTGCACCCGTGACGGTCTTCACCGATCCGGAACTTGCCAGAGTGGGTCTCACCACCGCCGAGGCCGTTGATCGCCATGGTGAGCGCGTGGTCAAGGTGCACGACCATGAACTGGCTCACGAGGACCGGGCGCGAATCGATCGCTCGACTTCTGGGGTGGTGCGCATCATCACCGCGCGTTCAAAGATCGTGGGTGCCCATGTTCTCGCGCCCGATGCCGGGGACATCATCTCTGCTCTCGCAATCGCTGTTCGTTTCTCGATGTCGCTACGTGAATTGGGTTCGGTACCCATGGTCTACCCAACCCTGTCCACGGCAATTTCCCGGATTGCGGCCGAGAACGAGTTTGCACGCGCTCGGCGTCTTCGCCAGTTGGCACGCCTCAGCCGGTGGTCGGGCTAGGAAGATTGCCTGCGCCGGAGTCACCCTCCGCCACGTGTACGTCGTCGAAGGTGTCGATACGCCGTAACGACGGGAATACCACGGCGAACATTCCCGCAATCACCACCGTGGCGATGCCGCCACCGACGATCGCCCACGTCACACCGAGATACCTCGCTGCCAGCCCGCTTTCGAATGCGCCCAATTCATTCGAGGCCCCGATGAACACCCCTTCGACTGCGCTCACACGACCAAGTTGTTCCGGTGGCGTCGCAAGTGGCACCAATGCGCCACGGATGAACATCGACACCATGTCGGCACCCGAGAGCACGACGAGTGATACGAATGCAACTGCGTAGTTCGATGTCACACCGAACACGATCGTGCCCGCCCCGAACACGGCAACCACGCCGAGCAGAGTGGGGCCCACGCGTCGGCGAACCGGCGCCACAGCCAACACGATGGCCATCGCCGCGGCGCCCACACCCGGTGCAGCGCGCAGCCACCCGTACGCAACATCGCCGACGCCGAGGCGATCGGTGGCGACGACCGGGATCAGCGCGACCGCGCCCCCGAACAGCACCGCAAACAGATCAAGGCTGATCGCGGCCAACACGATGGGTGTGCGCCGGATGAACCATAGGCCCTCGAGAGCGGTGCGCAATGTGGGGCGCTCGGGCGCGGAATCTGCCACCGCAGCCACCCCTGGGCGATAGGTCACCGACAGGATCGCCGGAATCGATGCGGCGGTCAGCGCAGCTGCAGTGGTGTAGGCCATCTCTGCGCTGATGCTGTAGAGGAATCCGCCAAGTGCGGGGCCGATGATCGTGCATGACGTGAAGGTGGCCGTCCAGAGCGCGACGACGCGTGGCAGATCGGCCGGAGCGGCCATCAGAGGCATAATCGCCCGACGGCTGGGCGAAATCATCGCATCCGCGGTTCCAATCCCCGCCGCCGCCACGAAGATCAGCCATACACCTCCGGCATCGCTCAGGCGTGAAAAGAGGGCGAGCGCGACGATGCAGCCAAGACGCAAACCGAGGAACGATGCACTGACGCGCCGACGATCGAAACGGTCGGCGACCAGGCCGCTGGGAAGGGCCAGCAGCAAACCGGGAAGGAACTGCGCCAAACCCACTAACCCGATATCGAACACGTCACCCGTGCGGTCGTAGATCTGTTTGAACAGCACCGTGATCACGATGTTGATCCCAATGGCTGCACACGCTGTCGACAGCAGGTATCGCCGGACAGCCGGTACCCGGAGAACCCCCACCGCAGATGACATCGCGGCGACGCTAGCGGTCGCATCGCACCATCACCGCGGCACGTCTCCTGCTCGATGCGGCCGCTGTGCGAGCATCGCTGTATGTCAACCAACCCTCGCCCCATCGTGTTGGTCCACGGCGCCTGGCATGGTGCGTGGATCTGGTCGGATCTCATCAACCGGCTTGCAGCGGTTGGGGTCCCTGCTCACGCCATCGACCTCCCCGGTCACGGCGTATCGCCTCTGCCACCGAGCGATGTCAATGGCGATGCTGACGCGTTGGCGCGCGTGGCCCAGCGCGTGGGGCCCGATGCGATCTGGGTCGGCCATTCCTACGGCGGGGCGGTGATCAGCGCGGCATCTGCGCTCGCGTCAGCGGCACATCTTGTGTACATCGCAGCCTTCGCTCTTGAGTCGGGAGAGAGCGTGAACGGTTTCTTACGCGCTGCCCCCCGCCATCACGTCGAACTTGCCGACGCCATGCAACCCGGGGACGAGGCGAGCACGCTCAACCCGGATCTCGCTGGCGACCTGCTGTACCGCGGACTCGACCCGGCCCTCATTGCCAGCCATGTGGCCCGACTCGACCCTCAACCTCATGCGACGATGACCACTCCCATCGAGGCCTCCGGTCTGGGTGCGGTGCCGAGTACCTACATCTTGTGCGAGCGCGATCGTTGCGTGCACCCTGAACATCAACGGATCATGGCTGCACGCTGCGACGACACGATCGCGGTTGACGAGGATCATTCACCGTTCCTCAGCGCACCCGAGAAGATCGTCGAAATTCTTCACGGTCTGGCCACCGCATGAAGGTACGCATCGGGCTTGGCCTCGGCACCCGCACCCGCTTCAACACCGGCGAACTTGGTGATCTCGCTGTGGATATGGACGCACGCGGTGTTGATTCGATTTGGTTGAGCGAGCGCATCAATTCCCAAGCCCCCGACCCGCTGATGGCACTCGGTTACATCGCTGGCCGAACACAGTCGCTGAAACTCGGCACGAGCGTCATGGTGCTACCGGGACGAAACCCGGTCATTGCCGCCACCCAGCTCGCCTCCCTCTCCACCTTGTCGGGCGGACGGTTGCTACCGGCGATCGGCCTGGGAGCGGTCGACCCAGCAGAGCAGGCCGCATTTGGCGTACGTCGTGGGGAACGCGCCGCCATGTTCGACGAAGCCCTTCACGTCATGCGCCAATGTTGGACCGGTGACGAGGTCAACCATGTCGGCACGCACTACCGAGTGGAGGGTGTCCGTGTGGGGCCAGTGCCCGAGCGACTGGAGGTGTGGCTCGGTGGCATTGCCGACAGCGAATTACGTCGCGTCGGTCGCTTCGGCGACGGATGGCTCCCCTCATTCATCACCCCCAGCGACGCACAACGTGGCCGCAAGATGATCGAGGAGGCCACCGCACGGGAAGGACGCCAGATCGACGAGGACCATTACGGAGTCCTCATCCCCTTCTCTCTGGGCTCGGTGCCTGCTGCGCTTCTCGATGCGCTCGCACGCCGTCGACCAGACCTTGATGATCCCACCGTGCTCGTCCCCGACGGCTGGGAACGATTGCGCACCCTCATCGCCGAATTCGTCGACGTGGGCACCACAAAGTTTGTGATCTTGCCAGTGGAAGAGCCACGCGATGTGGACGGTTGGTCACACATGCTCGCATCAGTCGCCGACGAAGTGCTCACGATGGAGCGCGACGACGCCTGACGTAACAAAGCCGTCAGTCAGCGGAAGCCGTCGCCGCGGCCAGCGGGGGCCCAGAATTCACCGATGTTGTGTCACTCGCGATCGAGCGACACGTCCATACCATCGAGTTCAACCCATGGCTGGCGGTCGACGCACCACGCCTGCACATTGGGCCGCACCGTGGAGCGATCATTCAGCGTGCCAGCCTTCACCGCAATCACACCCTCGGTGCCGGTGAGCGCCGACACGATCGGCGACCCACAGGTGCCGCAGAAACGACGCTCGACATGCACGGTGCCGGTGGGGTCGTTACCCGGATCGCCATACACAGACAGGTCACCATCCACGCTCAACTGCGACTCGTGAGCCACGAGGTTCACAGAGAACGCGCCACCGCTCTGGCGTTGGCAGTGTTCACAGTGGCAGACAGCGGTGGCGATGATGTCGCCGGACAACTCCCACGTCACCGCACCGCACAAACAACGTCCCGTCATCGACATGATGTCGACGTTACTCCGCCCGGTGACACGCCAAATGACCGGAGACAGCACCATTGAACGCCGAGACACCGCCGCTGCAGATGACCCAGTTCCCGGTGTTGGTTAGTCTCGGCCACATGGGCAACACGATCACCTTCGACGACCGTTCCGGCTACCTCGCAGTACCCGCAAGTGGTGAGGGACCGGGCGTCATCGTCGTCCAGGAATGGTGGGGCCTCGACAGCGGCATCATCACCATCTGCGATGAACTCGCCGATGCGGGCTTCGTCGCCCTCGCACCCGATCTATACCACGGCGAGTTGGCGGGGCATACCGAGATGGATCGCGCCGCGGAGTTGATGACCGCGCTGCCAATGGACCGTGCAGCCCACGACATGAGCGCCGCTGTTGACCATCTGCTGTCGCGGCCCGAGGTCACTGGTGACGGTGTCGGCGTGATCGGCTTCTGCATGGGCGGCATGCTCACCTTCGCGCTGGCTGCCACGCGTCCGGACGCCGTGCGGGCTGCGGTCCCCTTCTACGGGTTTCCAAGCGGAGACGATCAACCCGACTACGCCGCGATTACGGCCGTCGTGCGGGGACACATGGCCGAACATGATGACTTCTTCCCGCCAGACGCCGCCGTCGCGCTTCAGAACCAACTCACCGAACTTGGGGTGGATGCGGAACTGCGTGTTCACGCCGGCACCGGGCACGCCTTCATGGCCCCACATAATGCTCTCGGCACCCGCGATGCCGATCTCGCTGCCAGCATCTGGCCCGAGGTGCACAGCCTTCTTCGCAGCACCCTGAACTGAGCAGCTGTGCCAGAAGGCGACACCCTCAGGGTCCTCGCCGACCGTATCCAACGGTCACGTGTGGGCGCGCGGGTCACGGCATGCCATCTTCGTCATCCCCGCATCGCCGGCGTTGACCTTGTCGGCACCACGATGACGTCCTGTGACGCATATGGCAAACATTTGTTCATCCGTTTCGACGAGAGGACCACGTTGCACTGCCATCTGCTGATGACCGGGCGATGGATGTTTGACCGTGCGGACACGATGCCGGCTTGGCGACGGCGGATCGACCTCCACACCGATCACGGACCGATCGTGGGCGTGGACATTCCCATCGCCGAGTTCATCCCCACGCGCCACGAACGCCTCATCACCGCCCATCTCGGACCTGATCTGTGCGCGCGTTCTGGTCCCCCCGACCCAACCGCTGTCACCGCGTCGCTAAGAGGCACGCCAGGTACCGCACTCACCGCTGCGTTGTTGGACCAGCGACGTGTCGCCGGATTCGGCAATGTCTATGCCGTCGACTTGCCTTTTCTCTCGGGCGTGCACCCGACGACACCTGTGGGTGAGATCAATGGCCTCGAGCACCTCGTCACCGCCGGCATCGGGCTCATTCGCGAAAATGCGCGTCGCGGCCCTCAGAACACCCTCGGACGCGAGATGGATAGATCTGCTGCCTGGGTACAGGGCCGGCGTGGCCAACTCTGCCGTCACTGCGGCGATCGGCTGGTGGGACGCGATGACGACGACGTCGAATGGGGTCGAATCGTCACGTTCTGCGCCACATGCCAGCCACTCACGGCCACCGCAGTAGATGTCGACCGCATCCGCGCACTGGCCGGTTCGCACCCCGGGATAGCCCTCGGTTGACGTCATCTACTCGTTGCCCGCTGCACCACCGACGCGGAGCACGTCAGTGCCGAGGAGAGGGTGACGACGTCTCGTTCACCCAGCAGCCATCGAGATGGTCATCCACGAGCCCGTAGGCCTGCGAGAGGGCGTACATCGTGGTCGGCCCCACGAACGACCACCCACGAACGCGAAGTTCACGCGACATCGCCCGCGACTCGTCGGTGAATGTCGGCACGTCGCGAGGTGACATTGGTCGAGGCCGATCACACGCAAACCGCTCGAAAAAGGCGCCGAGCCGACCGAATTCGTCTCGCAGCTCCACTGCTCGACGGGCATTGTTGATCACCGACGTGATTTTGCCGCGGTGGCGAATCACCCCGGGGTCGGCGACGATGCGCTCGACATCCACGTCGGTCATTGCGGCCACCACCTCGGGGGTGAAGCCAGAAAAGACGGTTCGCAGGTGGTTACGACGCCGCAACACGATCAGCCACGACAGTCCAGCCTGGAAACCTTCGAGGCACACCTTCTCGAACCACAGGTCATCGGTGGCCGGGCGGCGACCCCATTCGTGGTCGTGATAGGCGATGTAATCCTCATGCGGGCCGCACCAGGCACAGCGGGCGCGCCCATCAGCCCCGATCACGAGACCCGAATCGACGTTCAGAGCTCCTCCAAACCGGAGGCACCTCGGATCACCGTGAGGGCGTGGTTCGCGGCAGCCACATCGGCCTCATCGATGGGAAGCGATGCAAACAGCTCGTTCAACCGTGCTGTCGCCTCGTCGACAATTGACCGACCCTGCGTCGTGAGGCCAACCAGCACCATGCGACCGTCATCAGCACTGCGCATTCGGTGCACCCACCCATCCGCCTCGAGTCTGTCGACTGCGCTCGTGACGCTCGCGGGGTGCACCTGCAACCGGCGACCGACGACGCCCATCGGCAGGGCCTCACGACGACTGAACGCCAGCAGCCGCAGCACCTCAAAACGGGCGAATGTCAGCCCAAGCGGACGCAACCGGCGTTCAACCGCTGCCACCAGAATCTGTTGCGCTCGCACGACTCCGGTGATGAGCGCCATGCCATCGGCCGCGTCGGACCAGCCCGCCTCGCGCCAGTTGCGCGTCGCAATCTCAATCGGATCGGCGCTGCGGTGGTCCAGAGCGGTCATCGCCGGAACGCTACGCCGTCTCGCAGATCATTGGAAATCAAAGTACTGTGTGGGCATGGAGAACGAGTCAGCCACCCCCCGCCAGCGGTACGACGAGGCAATGGCCGCGTCGCCGATGCGCGATGCCCAGTTCACGACGATGTCGGGTATTCCGCTCGAGTCGGTCTACGGCCCCGACGACGGGGACTTCCCCGGCCAATACCCGTACACCCGTGGCCCCTACGCCTCGATGTACCGCTCCAAGCCGTGGACGATGCGTATGTTCGCTGGCTTCGGCACCGCCGAAGACACCAACTGGCGGTTCAAGGAAATCATCCGGGCTGGCGGCGGCGGCCTGTCGACCGCGTTCGATATGCCGACCCTGCTCGGGCTCGACTCTGACGACCCCATGGCACTTGGCGAGGTGGGACGCTGCGGTGTCGCCGTCGACACGTTGGCCGACATGGAGGACCTGTACCGCGACATCGACCTTGGTGAGGTCACCACGTCGATGACCATCAACTCCCCCGCTGCGGTGATCTTGTCGATGTACATCGCGCAGGCAGAGAAGGCCGGCGTGCCACGCTCTCGCCTCGGCGGCACCTTGCAGAACGACATCTTGAAGGAGTACCAAGCGCAGAAAGAGTTCGTGTTCCCGCCGCGCCAGTCGATGCGCCTCGTGCGTGATTCGATTGCGTGCGGAAATGCCGCGTTGGCATTCGGTGTCTATCTCGGGCTACCACATCCGCGAGGCCGGCTCGACAGCGGTCGAGGAGCTCGCATTCACGTTGGCAAACGGCTTTGCCTACGTGGAGCTCGCCCTGCAGGCCGGACTGCCAATCGATGCGTTTGCACCGCGGCTCAGTTTCTTCTTCAACGCCCACATCGATTTCTTCGAAGAGATCGCTAAGTACCGTGCTGCGCGACGTATCTGGGCACGGTGGATGAAGGATCGCTACGGCGCGACCGACCCCCGGTCGATGCAGTGTCGTTTCCACGCCCAGACCGCTGGGGTGTCGCTCACGGCTCAGCAGCCTGAGATCAATATCGCGCGTACCGCGATCGAGGCAATGGCTGCCGTGCTCGGTGGCACGCAGAGCCTGCACACCAACTCAATGGACGAAGCTCTGGCCCTTCCCACGGAGAAGGCCGCCCGCATCGCGCTGCGCACCCAGCAGGTGATCGCTCACGAGACGAACGTCGCCCATGTCGCCGACCCACTTGGCGGTTCCCACTTCGTCGAGGCGCTCACCGATGAGGTGGAACGCCAGGCAGAGGAGATCTTCGCCAAGATCGCCGAATTCGGTGATGGCTCCATGCTGGAGGGAACGATCCGCGGCATCGAGGAGAACTGGTTCCAGGGTCGCATCGCCGATTCGGCGTTCGAATTGGAGCGCGCCCTGAACGATGGACGTCGGATCACCGTTGGGGTGAACGCCTTCACCGAGGGCAATGAGGAAGATCAAATTCCGCTCCTGCGCATCACCAATGAGGACGAGCAGCGCCAGCGCAAGCGGCTTGCCGATGTGCGCGGTCGTCGCGACCAGGCTGCGGTCGACGCCGTCTTGGCCGAGTTGGCCACGCAGGCGGCCGATCCCGAGATCAACCTCATGCCGACGCTGATCGCAGCTTCGGAGGCGTACGCTTCGGTTGGCGAGATCATGTCCACTCTCGGCGGTGTCTTCGGACGTCACGTCGAAGTGCCCACCATCTGACACATCGGAGGAAGAGATGAGCGGAGAACGCATCCTCGTGGCCAAAGTTGGCCTCGACGGCCACGATCGTGGCGTGAAGGTTGTGGCGCGAATTCTGCGCGATGCTGGATTCGAGGTGGTGTACACCGGCCTTTTCCAGACCCCAGAGACCGTGGCTGCAGCTGCGGTCGATGAGGATGTCGACGCCATAGGTCTGTCGATGCTGTCCGGTGCCCATATGACCCTCGCTCCCCTGGTTGTTCAGGCGGTGCGGGCTCGCGGCGTGGACATTCCAGTGATTGTCGGCGGCACCGTGCCCGATCACGACCTCCAAGAACTCTCCGACGCCGGGGTTGCTGCGGTGTTGACGCCGGGCGCAACCGCCGAGAAGATCGTCGCCGAGGTGCGACGTGTTCTCGATGGCGCTCCGATGACCAGCTAAGGCAATGCCGCTCGACCCCGATGTCGCCGTGCTGGTCGCGGCGATAGCCGACGGGGCATCTCCGGCGCTGACCGATGGGGATATTGCCACAGCACGCAAGAACTACGACACCGCTCCTCGCCCCCCAGCGGACGACATTGCCCATGTCGTTGACCGTCAGGTCGCGACGGACGATCGGTCGATATCGGTGCGCTGCTACTGCGTCGACAGCACGCCGAGCGGCCGGCCGATCATCCTGTTCGCTCACGGTGGCGGCTGGGTCCTCAGCAGTGTCGATGGCCATGATCACCTCGCACGCCGGCTCGCGCTTGTCACCGGCTCACTCGTCGTGTCTGTGGACTACCGCCGTGCTCCAGAGCATCCCTTTCCCGCTGCCCACGATGACTGCTGGGACGTATTTGAGATGTTGCGGACCGATGGCGCAGCGTGGGGTGGCGACCCCACTCGTATCGCCGTCGCAGGCGATTCCGCTGGGGCCAATCTGGCAGCCGGTGTCGCTCTTCGTTCGCTCAGCGATGGTCCCACGCCGTGCGCCCAGGTGCTGATTTACCCCTGCGTCGATGACGATCCGACGCCGTATCGCTCCATGGTGGACAATGCGAGCGGATACTTCCTCGGTGCCGACGACATGGCATGGTTCTGGTCGCAGTACTTGGGGGATTCACCGGACGCACGATTCGACCCCCGCGCCGTCCCCGCCCGCGCAAGCACTCTGAGCGGGCTTCCCCCGAGCCTGATCGTCACTGCCGAATTCGATCCACTTCGCGATGAAGGAGAGGCCTACGCATCACGTTTGGCATCGGATGGTGTCACGACGTCCTGCCATCGGATCCCCGGGGTCGTTCACGGGTTCATTGCCCGCTGGCACCAGATGCGTCGCGCCACTGATGTGCACCAACTCATCGGCACATGGTTTGTTGACGTGGTTGGCAATGGCTGAACTCATACGTCGCCTCGACGTCCGCGACGCAGTTGTCATCGGCGCCGGATCAATGGTCGGCGCAGGGGTCTTCGCCGTGTGGGCTCCGGCTGCCGCGGCCGCAGGCGACTGGCTGCTCATCGGGCTCCTGATCGCCGGCATCGTCGCCACCTGCAACGCCACATCATCGGCACAACTCGCAGCTCGTCACCCCGAGTCCGGGGGCACGTATGTCTACGCCTCGATCCGCCTCGGGCCCTCGTGGGGCCATGTTGCGGGTTGGGGTTTCGTCGTTGGCAAAACGGCATCGATTGCGGCGATGGCCAGTGTTGTGGGCGCGCACATCTGGGCTGACCGCGCCGACCTCGTCGCATCCATCGCGATAGTCGTTGTCATGGTCATCAACATCGGCGGGCTCGAACGAACCGTGGGCGTCACACGCATTCTGCTCGTCGTGGCATTGACCACAATCGGGATCAGCATCGCTGCCGGGCTCACCGGTGGACCAACGGCCACCATTGCTGTCGACATCAACATTGACGGTGGCGTGTTCGGCGTCATCCGCAGCGCTGGTCTGCTCTTTTTTGCTTTTGCCGGTTATGCACGCATCGCCACTCTCGGCGAGGAAGTTATCGACCCTGCACGGACCATCCCGCGTGCGGTTCCTCGGGCGCTGGGTGCCGTCCTCGCGTTATACGCCGTGGTTGGTGCCGTCGTCATCTCTCATCTCGGCTCGACCGGACTTGCTGCGTCAGCTACTCCGGTTGCCGATGTTGTCGCTACTCGTGGGTGGCGTTGGGCTGAACCGATCGTGGCCGTCGGCGCCACCGTCGCCTCCGCGGGCGTGATGCTCAATTTGGTGCCAGGTGTCGCCCGCACAGTCGTCGCAATGGCGCGACGTGGCGACATGCCCCGCACACTCGCACACATCGACGGTCGTCGCGCACTGCCGCTGCGAGCAGAGTTCACGGTGGCGGTTGTCGCCATCATCGTCGTCAACGCCTTGTCGCTCACGTCGTCAATTGCAGTGTCGGGCGTGGCGGTCCTCACCTACTACGCCCTCACGAATGCTGCCGCGTTGAGACTGCGTGCATCAGAGACGCTGTGGCCGCGGTGGGTGGCCTGGCTCGGTCTGGTGGGGTGCGTCATTCTCATCGCCTCGTTGCCCACGTCATCGCTGATCGGTGGCGTCGCGGTTCTCGTCAGCGGTATCGCCATTCGGTTCCTTGCCGTACGACGATGCACATCAACTGTCGCGTAGTTGAGCCTTCTGCACTTTTCCGAGCGCATTACGCGGCAAGGTGTCGACGCGGCGGACTTCCCGCGGCCGCTTGTGGACCGACAGGCTCGCGGCGACATGCCCGATGACACCGGCTTCGTCGACACCGTCGCCGACCACGAACGCGACGATCCGCTCGCCGAGATCGGCATCTGGTATCCCGACGACGGCAACCTCTTCCACTCCCGGCACCTCGGCCACCGCTGCCTCAACCTCACCCGCACCGACCTTGTAGCCACCTGTTTTGATGATGTCCACCGATGTGCGCCCGACGATGCGATGCGTCCCATCAGGGCCGATGGTCGCTGAGTCGCCGGTGATGAACCACCCATCGGCAGTCGTTGCCGCGGCGGTGGCGTCATCACGGTTGAGATAGCCGTCGCCGACAGTGGCCCCACGAACCTCCAGCGTGCCGATGGTGGTGGAATCATGAGCCGCCTCGGTGCCATCGTCACTACGCAACCGCGTCTCCACCCCAGCCAAGGGCCACCCAACATGACCCGGTCGACGTTCACCATCGATTCGCGTCGACAGGGTGATCAGGGTTTCGGTCATCCCGTATCGCTCGAGTGGCGTGACACCGGTCAGGTCCGTCAACGCAGCGAAGGTGCTGACCGGCAACGCAGCGGATCCAGACACGATCGCCCGCGCACCCGACAGGCTGCGTGCAATCGTCGGCTCGGCGACGATGCGCCCCCACACGGTCGGGACCCCAAAGAACAAACTTCCGCCGCGCGCTGCAGCCGCCGCATATCGATCCGGATGGGGCCGCCCGGTGTGGGTGATGCGACACCCCCGACGCAGTCCGCCCAACATGCCGAGCACGAGACCATGAACGTGGAAGAGCGGAAGGCCATGCACGAGATGATCGTCGGGGGCCCATTGCCACGCGTCGGCCAATCCGTCGAGACAAGCTGCGAGTGCGGTGTCGGGCAGCACGACGCCCTTGGGGGCACCGGTTGTGCCAGAGGTGTACATAATGAGCCTGCCGGGCGCACCATTCGCCTGCACCGATGATGCTGGTGGGCCGTGTACATCGATGGTGGGCAGGTCTACCTCATCCCAATCGTGTGCACCGAGGACCATCTCTGCGGCGGAATCGCGCAGAATATGCCCACGTTCACTGGGACCGGCGTCGTGAGCGATCGGCACCACCGGTACTCCTGCCAGCAGACCGGCGACCACACCGAGCAGGGTGTCCATATGCGCATCGGCACACACCGCAACCGCTCGCGCACCCTGAATATGACCAACGAGGCCAGACGCATGCGCCAGTAGTTCGTCGTAGGACATCATGACGTCATCCACGGTTATCCCCGCAGGGTCGTCACGATCAATCCCTGTATCGGTGTCGCCAACCAGTGCGCTCAGCAGTGCCACCCGCCAAGTCTCCCAAATACGGCTGCGAGATCGGCTATTCACATCATGTTGCTTGACATGGCATAACGATCTCGTTATATCCTTATGCAATGCCCGCACTCGATGACGTCGTCACCGTGCTGCGCGCCGTCGCCGAACCCACACGGGTTCGCCTACTACGCCTATTGCAACAGGGCGAACTCACGGTGTCGGATATCTGCGCCATCACCGGTCACTCCCAACCACGCATCTCCCGACATCTACGCATCCTCATCGATGCCGGACTGCTGTCGCGCCATCGCGAAGGATCGTGGGTCTACTACCACCGAGCACCGCAGATCCCCGCGGCGGTTCTCGCGCTCGTGGATGGCATCGACGACAGCGATCACCAGATGAGCACCGATGCCGCCCGGTTGGACGCAGAGCGTCACCGTCGGCGCCGCGAAGCTGACGAACACTTCTCTCGCCTCGCTCCGACCTGGGACCGGGAACGCTCCCGCATCACACCAGATGCCGGCGTGGAATCCCGGCTGTTGGACATTGTGATGGCGAGCAACATCACCCGCGACGCGATCGTCGATCTCGGTACAGGAACCGGTCGCGTCCTGTCGCTACTGGCGCCGTTGGCGACGCATGCCGTCGGCATCGACTCAAACCACACGATGCTCCGACACGCCCGAACCGCAGTTGACGGCACGGTCGGTGCGGCAATCGAACTTCGACAGGCCGATGTCGCCGCAACCGGCCTGCCTGATCACACATTCGACTTGGCGGTGGCGCATCAACTTCTGCACTTTCTCGACTCGCCGGACATGGCGCTGCGCGAGGCTGCGCGCATCTTGAAACCGGGCGGCACGCTCATCATCGTCGACCTCCTCGCGCATCAAGACGAAACCCTGCGCACCGAACATGCCCACCGCCGCTTGGGTTTCACCAGCCAACAAATCGAACGCTGGTGCGACGGGGTGGGTTTCGGCGACCTCACCGAGCATCGCATCGATCATTCCGCTGGCGACCTCCTACCGGTCTGCATCTGGCAAGCCACCACAACAACGAGAAACCAATGAGTCCCCTTCGTCTCTCCTACGAGGTCTTTCCTCCTGCCGACGACACCGGCCGAGAACGACTCGCCGACACCGTGCGCGCCCTCAACGGGCGCGGATTCGAATTCGTGTCTGTCACCTATGGCGCTGGCGGAGGCCAACGCGACCGCTCATTCGCCGCGATCGAAACGGTTGCCAAACACGCCGATTGCCCCATCGCCGCACACCTGACATGTGTGGGAGTGAGCCGTGATGACGCCACGGAAGTGATCGACCGTTATCTCGACCTCGGTGTCACGCACATCGTGGCGCTTCGTGGGGATCCGCCAGAGGGCATCGATCAGCCCTATGTCGCACACCCTGACGGCTTTGCTAGCACAGCCGAATTGGTCGCCGCTATCTGCGAACGCGCCGCCACGCGTTCCACCCCCGTCGACGTGACCGTATCCGCCTACCCTGAGGTGCACCCGCAGTCACCGAATCTGGGTCACGACCTCGACGTTCTGGCTGCGAAGATTGACGCCGGAGCCACGTGCGCGATCACCCAGATGTTCTTCGAACCGATGCTGTTCGATCGGTACATCGCCGCGGCGCGTGCCCGCGATATCGACATTGACGTGATCGCCGGCATCATGGCCCTCCACCCTCTCGAGCGCATCACCGGCTTTGCCGCCCGCTGCGGCGCCCAGGTACCCACCTCCCTGACGGATCGCATCAACGCTGCCGTCGACAGTCGGGCCGAAGCCGTGGCCTGCGCCACAGAGCAGATGGCCGCCCTGCAAGAACTCGGCTACAGCCGATTCCATCTCTACACCTTGAATCGCGCTGGGCTCGTCAGCGACATCGTCACCTCATTGGAGAACCGATGACCACCACCGGCACCGCGACCCGACAACTGCTCAACGAGCAGGCCCGCGAGCGCATCCTGATCATCGATGGCGCCATGGGCACCCAGATCCAAGAGCGGCAGCTGACTCCTGAAGATTTCGCTCCCGACGGATTGTCAGATCGAGCCAATGCGCTGGCCGGCAACAACGATTTGCTGGTTCTCAGCCGACCCGACGTCATCGTTGACATTCACTCGGACTATCTACGCGCCGGTGCCGACATCATCTGCACAAACACATTCTCGTCGACGTCGATCGCGCAGGCCGACTACGGATGCGAATCGCTGATCGGCGAGATGAATCGTGCTGCCGCGCGCCTCGCACGCCAGGCAATCGATGCCGTGGGCGGCGACCGGCCCCGGTTCGTCGCCGGTGCCATCGGCCCCACGAACCAGACCTTGTCGATGTCGCCTCGGGTGGAGGATCCCGGTTTCCGCACCCTGGACTTCGATGACCTCGTCGCTGCGTACGACGAACAAATTCGCGGTCTCCATGAGGGCGGTGCTGATCTGCTGCTCATCGAAACGGTGTTCGACACCTTGAATGCAAAGGCGGCCATCGTGGCCGCCCGCCGACTCCATCGACGCCATGGCATCGACCTTCCCATCATGATCTCCGGCACGATCACAGATCGGTCAGGCCGCACACTGTCGGGACAGACAGCAACAGCGTTCTGGCATTCGGTCCGACATGCCACGCCAATCACCATCGGCTTGAATTGCGCGCTCGGCGCAGCCGATATGCGACCCCACCTGCGCGACATCGCCGACTCCGCCGACACGTTGGTATGTGCATACCCGAATGCGGGCCTACCCAATGAACTAGGTGGCTACGACGAGAGCCCAGAGCACATGGCCGCCCTCTTGGCAGAGTTTGCTGACGACGGTCTGCTCAACGTCGTCGGTGGCTGCTGCGGAACCACTCCCGCACATATCGCTGCGATCGCCGATGCCGTGCAGGACGCTCGCCCTCGGCAGGTTCCAGAACGCCGCCCACTATTGGAACTTTCCGGCCTTGAACCACTGCGCCTTACCGATGAGATCCCGTTCGTCAATATCGGCGAACGCACCAACGTCTTCGGTTCGGCGAAATTTCGCCGCCTGATCACCGAGGGAAACCACACCGAAGCGCTCGATATCGCGCGCGAGCAGGTCGCTGCGGGGGCGCAGGCCATCGACATCAACATGGACGAGGGCCTTCTCGACTCGGCCGCGGAGATGACGCGATTCCTGCGCCTTCTCGCAGCCGAACCCGATATCGCCCGCGTGCCGGTCGTGGTTGACTCCTCGCGTTTCGACGTCATCGAAGCTGGACTGGGATGCCTCCAGGGAAAGTCGGTCGTCAACTCGATCTCATTGAAGGCCGGCGAAGAGGAGTTCCGCGAACAGGCGACCGTGTGCCGCGACCATGGTGCGGCAGTCATCGTCATGGCTTTTGACGAACAGGGCCAAGCGGACACGGTCGAACGCCGCGTAAAGATTTGCCGTCGGGCATATCGCATTCTGGTTGACGAGGTCCAGATGCCGCCCGAGGACATCATCTTCGACCCGAACATCTTCGCCGTGGCCACCGGTATTCCCGAACACGACCGTTACGGCCTCGACATGATCGAGGCCACCGCGGCCCTTCGTGAAGAATTCCCGCTGACCAACATCTCCGGTGGCGTCTCGAACCTCTCGTTCGCCTTTCAAGGCAACAACCGGGTGCGCGAGGCCCTGCACTCTGTGTTCCTCTTCCACGCCATTCGTGCGGGCATGCGAATCGGCATTGTCAATGCAGGACAACTCGCTGTCCACGACCATCTCGATCCGGAACTGCGCGAACTCTGCACCGACGTCGTGCTGGCGCGCCGACCCGACGCCGCGGAACGCCTTCTCGCTGCCGCATCCGGATTCACCGGCGCATCAGGCAACAATGCAACGGTTGCTGATGACTCCTGGCGCCAGACCGACGTGGCGGCGCGCATCGAATACGCCCTGATCCATGGTGTTGGCGACCACATCGACGACGATGTCGAGGAGGCACGCCAGCAGTGCGCGGCGGCCGTGGAGGTTATCGAGGGGCCGCTCATGCAGGGTATGAACACCGTTGGTGATCTCTTCGCCGACGGGAAGATGTTCCTCCCACAGGTCGTGAAGTCCGCTCGGGTGATGAAACAGGCTGTCGCCACCCTCACCCCCTACATCGAAGCCGAACGCGGGACCGCCCAGTCATCGACCCACTCGGGCGCCCGAGTGCTGCTCGCCACCGTCGCTGGCGATGTCCATGACATCGGCAAGAACATCGTTGGCGTCGTCCTTGGCTGCGCCGATCATGAGGTCATTGATCTCGGTGTGATGCAGCCCGCCGATGCCATCGTCGATGCAGCCATCGAAAACGACGTCGACATCGTTGGGCTCTCGGGGCTGATCACCCCATCACTCGACCAGATGGTGATCGTCGCCCGTGAAATGGAGCGCCGCGGGTTGCAGATCCCGCTGTTGATCGGGGGCGCGACAACGTCGAAACTGCACACGGCGCTGCGCATCGATCCGGCCTACAGCGGTCCGGTGGTCCATGTCAGCGACGCAAGTCGCGCCTCCGGCGTGATCTCCGCCGTCACCTCTGATCACGACCGCGACGTGTTCATGGCCAACACACATGCCGATTACGAACGGATCACCGCCCGGTATGCCGAGGCCGAGCGCGACCGCACCCGCCTGCCGTTGTCAGCAGCCCGCGATGCCCGCCACCGTGCCACGTTCGACGGCACCACGGTGGCTGCTCCGCGCCAGCCGGGCATCCACGAATTGACGCCAGACATCGCAACGTTGCGGCGCTTCATCGACTGGACACCATTTCTTGCCACCTGGGGCGTGCGCGCTCGCTACCCACAGGTGCTCGAGGATCCGGAGGTAGCCGCGACAGCGCAGGGCCTCATGGACGACGCAGTTCGGATGCTGGATCAAATGCACGACGAGGCATGGTTGACGCCACGCGGCGTTGTGGCGATCCTGCCGGCGCATGCCGACGGCGACGACATCGTGGTGACCACCGCGAGCGGACCCCGTGTCCTTCACGGCCTGCGCCAACAACTCGCGAAATCGGACGTCTCTAACCGGGCCAACATGTGCCTCAGCGATTTCATCGCCCCGGCCGACGCCGACGTGAACGACCACATCGGTCTGTTCGCTGTGACGGCGGGAATTGAGGAGGACGCCCTTGCCACTCGATTCTCCGACGATGGCGACGATTACTCATCGATCATGCTGAAAGCTCTCGCCGATCGCCTCGCCGAGGCGTTCGCAGAATACGCCCACCATCTGGTGCGTACCGAGATCTGGGGCTACTCCCCTGCCGAGGATGACGACCCCCAACGACTGATCGCGGAGGGCTACCGCGGTGTTCGTCCCGCACCGGGCTACCCGGCACAGCCTGATCACTCCGAGAAGGCCACGATTATCGACATCATCGGGGCCGAAGAGAGCCTGCAGATGTCGCTGACCGAGTCCTGGGCGATGCAACCGGCGTCATCGGTGTGCGGGCTCTACCTCGCTCATCCGAGCGCGACATATTTCGGGGTCGGTCGCATTTTGCGCGATCAGGTGGAGTCGTACGCGCAACGCAAAGGCCTCACCATGGCCGAAGCTGAACGGCTTCTCGCTCCAAATCTCGCGTACGAACCCGACTGACCAATAGAGTCAGCGCGCCACGATCACTCCGGGTATTCGTGCTCCGGCGCCGGGTACACACCATTGGTGACGTCGGCGATATAGGCCTCGGTCGCACTGCGTAGCACCCCGGCAACGTCGGCGTACTGTCGTACGAACTTCGGGATGCGACCAGTGGTAAGCCCCGCCCAGTCGGTCCATACGAGGAGTTGACCGTCACAGTGCGGGCCGGCCCCCACGCTGATGGTCGGGATATCCAACTCTGCGGTCACCCGCGCGGCAACGGCGGATGGAACCATCTCGAGTACCACCGCAAACGCCCCTGCCTCTGCAACGGCGCGAGCATCCTCAAGCAGGTTCTCTGCGGCATCGCCGCGCCCTTGAATGAGATGGCCACCGAGGCCATGCTCGCTCTGCGGGGTGAACCCGACATGGCCCATCACCGGAATTCCTGCGCCGACAATTCTGCGAATCTGCTCAGCGGAGCGCACGCCGCCTTCGAGCTTCACCGCATGCGCGTTGGTCTCTTTCATGAATCGAATCGCGGTGGCCAACGCCATATCCGGCCCGTTCTCATACGACCCGAAGGGAAGATCCGCAATCACCAATGCCCGCTGCGCCGCTCGCGCGACCGCTCGAGTGAGCGGGATGAGCTCTTCGACAGTCACCGGCAGGGTCGTGTCGTAGCCGAAGACCGTATTGCCCGCCGAGTCGCCCACAAGGAGGAAGTCCACCCCGGCGGCATCGAAGATCGAGGCCGTCAGGTAGTCGTAGCTGGTGAGGCCGGTAATCCGAATGCCCTGCTCTTTCGCGCGTCGGAAATGCCGGATGCGAACCCGTTTACGAACCGCTGGATCATCCGGTGTGCCGCCGTACGAGCGAATCTCATCGTCAGCACTGGATGTAGCGCCATCGGAGTCGGCCATGGGCCCACGCTAGCGATCAGCACAGCCACACCCGCAGTTCTCGAGGGTGGTTGCATCTCGGCTACCGGTCGGCGAGGATAAATGTATGGACATTCTCCCTGACCGCCTTCCCTGGTACATCACCGGCCCCGCACTTGGTGTGCTGGTGGTTGGCCTGTTCCTCATCGCCAATCAGCCACTCGGCGCGTCTGGCGCCTACGTGCAGACCATGAAAGCTGCCCGACGCGATACCGACACCGTTGGGTGGCGCGTGTGGTACTTCGGGGGCATCTTCGTTGGCGGTGTGCTCGCAACCGTGCTCGGGCGCGGATTTGAATGGCGCCGCGGTTATGACGCAATGTCAGCGGCAGGCTGGTCGCCCGGGGTGATGGCCGTCGTGGTATTCCTTGCCGCGATCATCATGGGGTACGGGGCGCGGATGGCCGGTGGGTGCACCTCCGGTCACGGCATCTGCGGCACCGCTCAGCGCTCCCCCGCCAGTTGGGCTACAACGGCAACCTTCGTCGGGACCGCCATCGTGGTCACATTCGTTCTCACATCACTCACCGGCCTTGGCGATCTGGTCATGTCCGATGGATCTCTGAGAGTGCAGCCATGAAAAATCCCATGAACATCATCGGTGGGTTGTTCGGCGCCGGATTTGGTTTCGTTCTCGCCGCTGCCCAGTTGAACGAGTACGACACGATCCACAAGACACTCCGGTTCGCCGAATGGGACGTGTTTTTGCTCATGGGACTCGCCATTGGAGTCTCCCTGCCATTGTTGTGGGTGTTGGAACGCCGCGGCACGACCACCGTGTTCGGTGGGCGCCTCTCGCTCTCACGGTCGCGTATCGAACGTCACCACATCGTCGGCGGCGCGCTGTTCGGCACCGGCTGGGCGCTGGCGGGTACTTGCCCTGCCCCCGCTCTTGCCATGATCAGCAGCGGCGCCATGTACGGCACCATCGCTGTGACCGGGCTGTTCATCGGGCTATGGCTCCGTGACCGCCAGGTCGAGCGAGCCGCGGTCACCGTGCCCGAAGGCGACGGTGAACATCGCGTCCTCAGCCGCTAAACCCGCCGTCGGCCGGCCGTAGACGGGTCACCGACACGGTGTACCCAATCAGCACAAGCATCACCACCGAACACACCGCGTAGGCCGTGGTGCGACCGGCCGTGTCGTACACCACGCCAGCAACCACAGCGGCGACACCTGCCATCAGCGTCTGAATGCCGCCGAGCAGGCCCTGAGCGCTGGCGTGGCGGCCCTCGGGCGTCACAAGGCCGACGGCGACCGATGTCGACGACACCGTGATCCCGTCGTTGATGGCGTGCACAACCCCGACGGCGAGCATCGCAATGCCAGTAGGCATCAACCCGTAGGCGAACATCGCCACCGCACCGATACCGAGTCCGATCGGGCCGAGACGAAACGGTCCGAGGCGCTGCGCTAGTCGACCACCACGCTCACCGAGGATGATCAACGGCACCACGAACACGGTGATACCGATATTTGCAATCCATTCATCGGCGCCGAGGTCGTCAAGAACCACCACCCAGAGCGCATCGAAGGTGCCAATCATCATCCACATGGCAACTCCCATCGAGACTGCCGCCCGGAAGTGACGAGATTGGAGCAGATCAAACGACGTCGCCGACACCGCCTCCACGCCCGGATCGTGGACCCGTTGACGTAACACGATGGGCAGACACACCGATGCGGCAACCGCCACCACGATGTACGGCGCCGGCAAGCCAAACGGCCCCACCAACAACGCCGACAGCAACGGCCCAGCAGCAAAACCCGCCACATCACATGCGAGCAGCAGCCCGAGATTGTCGCCGAGGCGATCGGGATCGCCGACGATGACCAACCGACGAAGTGCGGGCATTGTCATTCCAGCGCCGAGGCCCGACAGCGCCCGGCCAAGGATGAGCACCCATATGGTGGTGCCGAAACCGAGCACCAGCAGGCCGATCACGTCGATGATGACACCGACCACCATCAACCGTCGCGCATGCCCGCGATCGGCAATCGGTGCCAGCACGACCTGGGCAACGAATGCCGCCACGAATCCAAGACCGACGATGAACCCGAGTTGTGCCGCCGGTATGCCGAACTCATCGCGGTAGTCATCGAGAACGGTGAACATCACGCCATACCCCATTGCGGAGAAGGCGCCGAGAAGCGCCAGGGTCATAACCCTCCCCCGGGTCATGGCCGCGGGACGCTGGGTGGACGTCGATGTCACAGTGGATTGCCGCCGCGCACCCGGATCGACAAACAGGTCACGCACCCCTCAAGGCGAATGAATTCGCCGATGTCGACCGCGACGACGTCGAGTCCGCGTGACCGCAGCAGGTCGGCTGTGTCCGGAGCGGATGCCGCGAGCAACACCAACTGTTCATCGAGCACGACCACGTGTGCGCCATCGGGTTCGGGCACAGCGAGAAACCTGTCGAACACATCAGTCGAGTCCACGTCGGGTGGGTAACCAATGATGGTGCCATCGGGCAAGGCAGTCACCGCCGACTTGAGATGCAAGACCTTCGTCGTCGGTACCTGGACCGCGCGAAACCCACGTGTTGACACGAGTTCTCCGAAGGCGCTCGCTCCTTCGGTGTCCGTGCGACCACCAACGCCGATGTACACGGTGTCGGCCACTTTCAAGACATCGCCGCCATCGAGATGGCCCTCGGGCAGGTGCACCACATCAAGCCCAATCGCCGACAAGACATCGGGAACAGCCACCACCTCAAGGGCACGTTCAGGTGCGCCCGGTCGGCACACCACGGCCATATCTCCAGCAACCACAGCCGTGTCTTCGACAAATACCGCATCTGGGCAGTCATCGGCGGCAGGAACTTCGACGATGTGCCACCCTCGCGTGCGGAAGACCTCGACATATTGCTCCCACTGCGACTGTGCGAGTGCGAGGTCGATCGGCGTGCGGTCGATATGGGTTACCAACCCTTCAGCCAGGCGTGGGCCTGGGCGTCGGACAATGGCGGTTCGAGGGGTGACCACCCGCGCAGTATGCCCGATGGCTAGCCTGCGGCGGGTGAGCGGCCTCGTGCGCTCGAACCTGGTGGTTGCATCGGGTACTGCTGTCTCCCGGATCGCCGGGCTTGGCCGCGTGCTCGTACTCGCATGGGTGGTGGGTCAGAACTCGTTGTCTGACGCCTACAAGCTGGCCAATGAAACGCCCAACATCATCTACGACCTGCTGATCGGTGGTGTGCTCTCGGCAACGTTGGTACCGGTCTTCACTCGCTTGACACATCAGGAATCGTCAGCGCACGACCCAGCAGAACGTCAACGGATTCGTGAGTCACGCGATGCGGTGATCACCATGGCGCTCAGCGCCATCGTGGTGATCACCGTGCTCGCCGTGATCGCCGCACCCGCAATCTTTGCGGTCTATTCGCTTACCCCCTCTCCCGATGTCGACATTGCGGCATTCCGTGAGGTCGGTGTTCTGCTCACCCGAGTGTTCTGTGTGCAGATCTTCTTCTACGGAATCTCCGGCATTGCCGCAGCTGCGTTACAGGCCCGCCGCCGCTTCGCCGCTGCTGCATGGTCACCCGCCGCAGCCAATCTCGTCATCGTCGCAGCCTTACTGGCCCTGCCCGGTGCGGGAACCACAGCCCGAGGGCTCGGCGACGTCATCGACAACACGCAGGTTCGATGGCTGCTGGCCGGTGGCGCCACGGCTGGCATTGCCGTCATGGCGCTCATCGTCGCTGCGGTTGCACTGCGTCGTGTGGGCGGAGTGCGACCACGATGGCGGCCTCGCGACCCTGAAGTTCGTCGGATCCTCGCCATGGGCGGATGGACGGTCGGATTCGTAGTGGCCAATCAGATTGCGCTCATCGTGATCCGCAATCTGGCTGAACCCGGCTCATCGCTGGCATCGGCGTACTTCGATGCCTTCACATGGTTCGTACTGCCACATGGGCTTCTTGCAGTGTCGGTCGCCACAACGTTCCAACCAGAACTAGCTCGAGCGGTGACCGCGGCAGATCCCGCTGTATTCCGGCGTCACTTCACCCTTGGGGTTCGCGCCGTGGCCGCACTCACTCTGCCGGCATCGGTTCTCCTCATCGTTCTCGCCGACCCGTTAATCGCTGCGACGATGGAACGTGGCCTGTTCGACGCCACGGCGACTGCCAACACTGCCGATGCGCTGCGCGGCTTGGCCATCGGCTTGAGCGGGTTCAGCGTGTACCTGTTCAGCCTCCGAGGGTTCTACGCACACGGTGACACGCGCACACCGTTCGTGTTGAACGCCGCCGAGAACACGCTCAACATCGTGCTGGCAGTGCTGTTGGTCGGCCCGCTGGGTGTCTTCGGTCTCGGGCTCTCGCTTGCGATCGCATACCTCGTCGCAGCAGTGATTGCGCTGGTCGTGGCGCAACGGCGACTTGGAGCGGTGGAGGGATCAGCCCTCGCGACAACCCTTGGACCTCTGAGCGCTGTGGCGATTGCAGCGGCTGTGCCGGCACTGCTATCTCTGGCCTTGTCCGATAACGCCATATTCACGTTGCTCATCGGCGGGATTGGTGGAGTCGGTGGTGCCGTGGTCACTGCCGTTCTCACCGATCTCGTGGGGCTGCGCTCAGTACTGCGCGGCATCAACCGGGGACGATCACCAGATCATCGCGGTGAATGACCTCGGGAGGTCGCGCAGAAACATTGCCCGCGCCACCCGATAGTTCGGCAGCTGCACAGGTCACCAGACCCCGGGCGAAGACCTTGCCACCCGTATCGCGGACCTCCACTGTGTCGCCAGCGACGAAATCGCCAGCGACAGCGGTGATCCCTGCGGCAAGAAGGCTGCGCCCGTTAGCGATGAGTGCTGCATGCGCGCCGTCGTCAACAGTGATGCAACCAGACACCTCCGCCGCAAATGCAATCCACAGTCGACGTGCAGTCAACCGGCGCGTATGGGCCGCAAAGGTGGTCCCAGGGCCGTCGCCACGAATTGCAGCACCGAGCACGCCAACGGTGGCGGCGCGCGAAATGACCGTGCGAATACCCGACCATGAGGCGATCCGAGCAGCGGCCAGCTTCGACGCCATCCCACCAGATCCACGACCCGAGCCAGCGGCGGTGACATTGATGGCCAGCAGCGGATCGTCAGCCGTCACCAGCGGGATCAAGGTCGCATTGGGGTCGTTGCGGGGATCTGCGGTGAAGAGACCGTCGGCGTCGGTGAGTAACACCAACAGGTCTGCTCGCAGCGCATGTGCGACGAGAGCCGCCAGTCGATCATTGTCGCCGTAGCGAAGTTCCTCGCTGGCAATGGCGTCATTTTCATTTATCACCGGCACACAGCCGAGTTCGAGCAATCGCTCGAGGGTGCGTCGCGCATGGAGGTACTGGCTGCGATCCACAAAGTCGTGAGGATCAAGCAACACCTGGGCAGCGACCAGCCCTCCGGCTCCAAGAGCCGCGTTGTACACCTCCATGAGGCGGCTCTGACCAGCCGCAGAGACGGCCTGCAGGGTGGTCATGTCTGTCGGCCGTTGGTCAAGACCCACGGCAGCCACACCCGCGGCAACCGCGCCAGATGACACGATGAGTACGTCGTGTCCCTCACTCACCGCGGATACGACCTCGGTACATAGGTTCTCGATTGCGGAACGGACGATGCCGCCACGTTCGTCGGTGAGCGACGCGGTACCGATTTTCACAACGACGCGCATCAGTGAGGACTCCGATACTCGAAGGAGAACTCACCAATGTGCACGATGTCCCCGTCGGCCACTCCGGCGCGTGCCAGCAGGCGAAGGACACCGAGACGTTCAAGGCGTTGATCGATATAGGCGAGGGCTTCCGCGGTGGTGACATCATTCAGCGCAACCACCCGCTCGACATCGCGACCGAGGACCACGTACTCGCCGTCGTCGGTGCGCTCAACGACCGCCCCGGTGGGCTCGGGTCGCAGCACCACCATCCCGTCAACGGCTGGTTCATCGGCGCGCGACGCGTGCACCATCGATGCCATCTGTCCCACGAGGTCGCGCACACCATCGCGGGTGACCGCCGAGATGACGGCGTCGAAGTTATCGCTGTCCACGGCATCAGTCGGCACCAAGTCAGCTTTTGTTCCGACCACGATACGCGGGCGTTCAAGCAACTCTGGGCGGTACTGTCCCAACTCGCGCAGAAGAATTTCTTCTTGCTCAGTCGGGCCAACGCCATCGAGGGGAGCAAGGTCGACCATGATGCACAGCACTCGGGCACGCTCCACATGCCGCAAGAAGCGATGGCCGAGCCCACGCCCCTCCGACGCCCCTTCGATGAGCCCGGGTATGTCGGCAACCGTGAACGACGTGTCGTCATCGATACTGACCACTCCGAGGTTGGGCTCGAGCGTGGTGAAGGGGTAATCCGCAATTCGAGGACGTGCGGCGGAGATCACGCTGATCAGGGTGCTCTTGCCAACATTCGGGAACCCGACCAGAGCGACATCGGCCATGAGACGGATCTCCAGTCGGAACCACCGCTCCTCGCCGTGCTCGCCCTGCTCGGCAAAGGTCGGTGCCCGGCGACGATTCGACAAGAAACGGGCGTTACCACGACCGCCACGGCCACCAGCGACCGCCATCCACCGATCACCGTGATTGTTCAGCTCGGCAAGGACCTCACCGGTGTACAAATCGCTGACCACCGTGCCCTCGGGCACCGTCACCTCAAGGCTCTCCCCACGTCGACCGTGGAGATCCTTTCCCTTTCCATGCACACCATCACCAGCACGTCGGTGCGGGTGATCTCGAAAGGCGAGCAAAGAGGCCACATTGTGGTCGGCAACCAACCAGATGTCCCCACCATTGCCGCCGTCGCCGCCATTTGGGCCACCGTTCACCACAGGCCCCTCACGCCGGAATGACACGCATCCGGCCCCTCCGTCACCTCCGCGGAGGTTCAGCTGACATTCGTCGACGAACTGCGACACGTCGACACGCTACCGAGCATCGACCCAGCACGACGGGAGGGTGCGACACCGGGATCGTAGGCTGGTCATGTGACACCCTCCAGCTCACTTCCTGACGATGAGGCAATGGCCGAGCGTGCAGCTCGGTGGGCGGCCACGATGCACGCCCATCACATCGACGATGTCGCGGTTGCACACGCTGACTCCCACGCCCTTGCCCGCGCCGACCGCGTCTCGCGCCATCAGCGTGAAGAGTTCGAGCACGCCCATTTGTCGCCGACCGCAACCCGGTCCTGGGGGGCGGGCAATCGAGGCATAGACGAAGAACCCGACCCGGTACGCACCTGTTTCGAGCGCGACCGCGACCGCATTCTCCATGCCAGCGCATTTCGGCGCTTAGCCGGCAAGACACAGGTCTTCGTGTTCCCCGACGATCATCAGCGCACCCGCATGACTCATGCAGTGGAAGTCGCGCAGGTGGCCAGATCGGTGGCCGGCCCGCTCGGGCTGAACGTGGCTCTCACCGAGGCCATCGCAGTGGGTCACGACTGTGGTCACGGTCCTGGAGGCCACGCGAGCGAAGATGCCTTCAGCCCGTATCTTGCCGAGGGATACGACCATGCCGTGTGGGGAGCAGATGAAACCCTCACACCACTAAACCTCTGCATCGAAACACTTGATGGCATTCGCAACCACTCGTGGAGTCGACCGGCGCCGAGCACCCCAGAGGGAGAAGTTGTCTCATGGGCTGATCGCATTGCCTATGTCTGCCATGACTTCGAAGATGCGGTTGCTGCCGGCATCGTGGCATCACACATGCTGCCCGACATTGTTGCTCGTCGCTGTGGAACCGACCGCAGCAGCCAACTGGGAACATTTGTGCGATCGATGATCGATACCGCGGCCACGTCCGGGCGCATCGGCATGCACCCCGATATCGCGGAGGCGCTCGGGGCATTTCGACGCTTCAATTACGACCACGTCTACCTTCGACCAGCGTCACGTCGCCAGGCCGATGCCGTGATCGTTATGTTGCGCGCCCTCGTCGAGCACTATGCCGACCGCCCGCATGAGTTAGCCAGCGAACGCGACGACATCGCACGCGACCTTGACGCAGGATCACCCGAGGCTGTCCGCATGGCCGTCGCATGGGTCAGCGGCATGACGGACCGCTACGCCTGCGGCCGGGCCATGAGCCTGCTCGGCTGGGAGCGCGACCGACTGCCCGCGGGTATCGACGTCTAGCGAACGAACGGTAACCGGCCGTCCACGCACACGCGGTCTCAAGAACTACGAGAAACGCAGTTAATGTCAGGCGTCGACGACGTCGACGACCTTGCGGCCCTTGCGCTGACCGAACTTCACCGAGCCATCGGCAAGCGCGAACAACGTGTCATCGCCACCAATGCCCACGTTGCGGCCCGGATGGAACCGTGTACCACGCTGGCGCACAATGATCGTGCCGGCTGTGATCTTGGTGCCATCGAACACCTTCACACCGAGGCGCTGTGCATTTGAGTCGCGGCCGTTCCGGGTGGAACCGCCGCCCTTGGTCTTCGACATCTCTGACTCCTCGGTTCAGGCGGTGATCGAGGTGATCTCGATCACGTTGTAGTTCTGACGGTGCCCGTAGCGGCGACGCTGATTCGTGCGGCGCTTGTAGGTGAACCCGTCGATCTTCTCGCCGCGCTCCGTGCCCACAACCTTGGCTGCTACCGAGGCCGACGCCGCGTCGGCACCGGTGAGCACACGGTCACCATCGACGACCAGTACGGGCGTGAACGCCACGTCAGAGCCATCGTCGACACCGAGCAACTCAACGCGGAGCCGCTGGCCTTCGACGACCTTTTCTTGCTTTCCACCTGTGGCGATCACTGCGTACATAGCCATCTGGACGCTATCGCCGCCATCGGCATGCATCAACTGCCCCCATGCGATACATCGGCACTCAGTTGAGCAGGCCGTGATCGACGATGAGACCACGCCCTGCGCAATCTGGGCATTCGGTGGAGAATTCGGTGAGGAGCCCCTCCCCGATGCGTTTGCGGGTCATCTCCACAAGACCAAGTTCAGAGATATCGAATACCTGGGTGCGCGTCTTGTCTCGCGACAGCGCCTCGCGGAACGCATCGACGACCGCAGCGCGGTTCTGTTTGATCTCCATGTCGATGAAATCGATCACGATGATGCCGCCGATGTCGCGAAGGCGTAGCTGGTGCGCGATTTCGGTTGCCGCCTCGAGATTGTTCGCAAACACTGTCGCTTCGAGGTTGTCCTTGCCCACATTCTTCCCGGTGTTCACGTCAATCACCGTGAGAGCCTCGGTGTGCTCGATGATCAACGACCCACCAGACGGGAGCCATACCTTGCGATCGAGCGCCTTGTGCACCTGTTCGTGGATGTGGTACTCCTCGAACAGTGACAATTGTTCTGTCGCACGGTTGTAGAACTCGATGCGATCGACGAGTTCGGGATTGAACGCCCCGACATATTCGCGGATGTCGTTGTACAGACGCTCATCGTCGATCACGACACGCCGATAATCGGCATTAAATTCCTCGCGGATCACGCGCACCGCCAACTCTGGTTCGCGATGCAGCAATGCCGGACGCTTCGCCTCCGACGCGCGCGCTTCAATTCTGGCCCACTCGGCGAGCAAGAGTTCCATGTCGGCACTGAGTTCGGCCTCGGTTGCATGTTCAGCCGCCGTGCGCACAATGAGACCGTGCTGGTCTGGCTTGACCCGATCGAGGATCGATCGCAGACGTCGACGGACATCGTCGGGCAGGCGCTTGGAAATCCCATAGGTGGAGGAGTTCGGGATCAGAACCACAAATCGACCCGGCAAGGACACCTCTTGGGTGAGGCGCGCCCCCTTGGCTCCAATCGGATTCTTCGTCACCTGACAGAGAATCATCTGCTTGTTCTTGAGGATCTCTTCGATTCGTGCCTCACCGCCGCTGTCGACATCATCGGGGTCGAACTGCACGTCCCCGCGATACAACACCGCATTCTTCGGCGTCGCGATATCGACAAACGCTGCCTCCATACCGGGCAACACGTTTTGCACGCGCCCGAGGTAGATGTTGCCGTGAATTTGCGCGACATCATCGGCAGGGCGTGACACATAGTGCTCGATCAAGTTGCGGCCCTCGAGAACGCCCACCTGGGTGATGCCGTCGCGCACCTGCACACACATCACATACCGACCGAGTGGCTTCCCATCACGCTCGCGCCCGCGCCGACGCTCAAGGGTCTCTGGGCTCAACTCCTGGCTCTGGCCACCACGCTGACGTCGACGGCTGGCAGAGGGACCGGCCTTGTCGCCCTGTCGCTGTTGACCTGCACCACCAGAGCTCCCACCACCGCCACCGCGCGAGCGACGACGACGGTTGCGAGCGGATTTCGACTGGCCTCCGCCGGCGCCCGATCCGGCTGGGGGTTCATCAGATGTCCGTGCCGGCCCAGGCGGCGGCACCGTTGGGATGGGCATGGTGTCGCCAATGCGAGGTGCCCGCGGCGCATCACTGCCCGATGACGCAACCGACGAGTCACCGGTGGCGCCATCGGACGCCGGGGAAGCAGAACGTTGGCGGCCCTGCCCCCCACGGGACCCACGCCGGCGGCGGCGGTTCGCTCCGCCGTTAGGGGGCGATGAGGGCGACGACGAGTTGTCGGCGGAAGAGGCAGAGGCTCCGGGGGTCGCCCCGGTGCTCTCGGAGGAGGGAGTTCGATCGTCCATCGGTGGAATCCTTCAGTGTGGGGCCGCACGTTGGGCGGCGGACCTCCGCGGTGGCCACGTCGTCGGGGCCCACAGCACGCGGAAGTGTGATGAATTTGGTGATGCCCGCGACACTCAGACCCGCGACAAGGACGAGGAGCGCGACGAACATGACCCCCCTATGTTACCCGGCGGCAACGTCGCTCACGGTGACCGCCCACGCGCAACTGGGTGAGTGCTCAGCGCATACGGCGCATATGCACGCTCTGCACGAGTCCGAACAGCGCGCAGTACACGATCAGCGAGGACCCGCCATAGGAAATAAACGGCATCGGTAATCCGGTCACCGGCGTGATGCCAAGCGTCATACCGACGTTCTGGAACACCTGCCACAGCAACATGGTGAACACCCCAGCCGCAATGTACGTACCGAGCAGATCTTTCGACAGGCTGGCGATTCGCCAGATGCGCACCAACGCCACACAGAACAGGGCCAGCAGGACTGCGCAACCGACCATGCCGAACTGTTCGGCCACCGCAGCAAATGGGAAATCGGCCCACATCACGGGAATGTCACGCCCATTGGTCAGAGGACCTTCGAGCCACCCCTTGCCCCACACTCCCCCAGTGCCCACGGCCCGGATGGCGTTGCGCACCTGGTAGACGGCGTCTTGCAGAGTGGGATCGGTGGTCTCTTGATCAAGAAAGACCTGCAAGCGTTGCACCTGATACCGGTTCACCAACTGCCCCACGAATGCTGCCACCACCGTCATCACCGACAGCACACTCACCGCGGCGATGTACTTCGGGCGCGCACCGGCCACCAACAATGTGCCCATGGCGAGCGAGACCAGCACCGACGCTGACCCGAGGTCGGGCTGCGCCACGATGAGCACCGTAGGTATACCCACCAGCACGAGACCGCCGAGAAAGCGCGCGTAGGTCACCTCGTCACTGCGACCTTCTGCCAGATACGCCGCCAGCAGCAGCAGCGTCGTGAACTTGGCGAGTTCAGCGGGCTGCAGGTTGAACGGCCCGAAGTCGAACGAGATGCGGTCTTGGCCACGCGCAAGGCCGAGCAAGATGAGCAACAACAGCAGCGCAACCGTTGCGGAGTACAACCCGAGGGCCCGCTCGCGCAACCGTTCGTAGTCGATGGACATCACCACCACCATCGCGACCGCCCCAACGATTGCAAAGACCACCTGTCGGTTGGCGAAAGCGTACGGATCGCCGGGAATCCGAGTGCGCGATGCCGAGAAGACGACAAAACATCCAATGACCATCAAGATGGCCTGCACCCCGAGCAGCACCCAATCAATATTGCGGCTCGGATCGCCCGGGGATGACCGAATGTTCCCGAGGCCGCTGTCGGGGCGTCGGCTGAGAAATGTCATCGCCATTGTCGCCGCCCGTTCACTCGACCAGCCCGATCGTTCCGGTTCCGCGCCGGTTGAAGCACGCCACGTCGTCGAGATACTCGTCGCGGGCTGCGACCGTCATCAACTCGTCCAGAGGTTCTGACACAGCCACCGGTTCCGTTGCAATCGCCCCAGACAGCATCATGAACGTGCACTTCACCACCGGGCCCGCAGCAATCGAGCCGTACCCGGCTTTTTCCAAGTAGGCACTTACGACATACGGATCCTCCGGGTCGAGGGAGAATCCGGCGAACGCCGACGAGTCATTCCATGGGTAGTTGCCCGCCCCCTGAGCAGTGCCGGTCTTGCCGGCCACCGGGATCGCATCATCTGGATAGTCGTAGAACAGCTTTTCGCCGGTGGTGGAGTGATACGGAATATCGGTACCAGGTGTGCCTGCACCGGTGGTCACCACCCGTGTCAACCCAGCGATGATCGGATCGCGAACCTCGGGGTCCATCGGGACAGTACGCAGGATCGTCGGCGCCACGCTTTCAGTGTCCACGGCGCCACGGCGAAGATCGGCATAGCCGACGGAACCATCCGGAGTGCCGGGCTCCCAGACCCGCTTGACAATCGTTGGTTGCAGAACCGTGCCCCCGTTGGCGAAGGTGGCATAGCCATTCGCGAGTTGCAGTGGTGTCGCCGACAACAGGCCCTGGCCGATCGCCATCTGAATGCTGTCACCGACATAGAAGCCCCGCCCTTCATCCTCGCTGATGACGCCACGCTCGGCATAGGTGCGTTTGAGTTCGCGGTCGGGCACCGTTCCATCGAATTCGAATGGAAGCTCAATCCCTGTGTCGGCGCCAAACCCGAACAATTCCAACTGTTCCTGGAAGACCGGCGCCCCACCGTTCTCCACCAGAATGTCCTCACCGATGCGGTAGAAGAAGGCATCGGACGACACCGCGAGAGCATCTTCAACATCGACATCGCCGTACACGCACGGTGCCCCGGTGCCGCAGAGGGCGTTCTTGTAGCTACACCGCACCAGGCCGGCGTCGCAGCGCGCAGGGTTCACCGAATACAACTCGTAGTACCCGGTATCGGTGAAGAGTTCATCAGAGGTGATCAGGTCGGTGGTGAGCGCGGCGTACGCCGTGAACGGCTTGAAGGTCGACCCGAGGTTGTACCGCCCTTGGATTGCCCGATTCACCAGAATCGATTCATCCGGATCAATCGGTGACCCGTCGGGTTTGGTCGAGGGAAATACCTGACGGAACTTTGCTCCGGTGAGGTCGGCTTCGAACCAGCGGTTGTCAAAGGTGGGATAACTCGCCATGGCGACGACGTCGCCGGTGTCGTACCGCATGACCAGAGCGGCACCGGCTGGCGCCTTGTACGGCACGCGCTCGGGCTCGTCGGGGTCGAGCAGCCCCAGCGTTCCATCGGGTTGGCGTACAAGGGGATTCGATGTGTACTGCGTGCGCCGCGACGCCAACGACGTCTGCAGTGCCTGCTCTATGTACACCTGTACATCCAGATCGATGGTGAGTTGCACGTCGTGCCCGTTGATCGGCGGAACCTCTTCCACCACGCGCACCGGACGGTTGCTGGCATCCACTTCGAGGATGCGGTACCCCCACGTGCCGTGAAGTATCTCCTCGAGGGAACGTTCCGCGCCAAACTGGCCAACGCGCTCGTTTCGGAGGTAGCCCCGCGTCAGATAGGTCTCCAACTGCTCGGCGGTAATGGCTCCCATGTAGCCAACGACATGAGCGGCGTGTGGGGCATAGGGATAGACGCGTTCCCATCCGTTGACGATCTCCACCCCCGGGAGGTCCTCCACGCGCTCGAGAAGCGCAATCGCTGTCTGCTCGTCGACATCCTCGGCGATGGGCAGCGGAAGGAACGGCGAGTAGTACCCAGAGGTGTAGCGATCTTCCATTTCCGAAGCTGGCACCCCAACCCAGCCCTCCAAGCGTCGGAACAGTTCTGTGCGCTCACTCCGGCGCTGTAGATAGTTCCAGTCAATGGCCACGGTCAGGATGCGCCGGTTATCGGCAAGAATCCGGCCATCCGCGTCGAATATGCGTCCCCGCTCGGGCGCCAGTTGGACCACGCGGGTCTTCGACCGATCGACGCGCTCTTGCAGCTCCTCGGCCCGCACGGTCTGCAAGAACCAGAGCCGGACGCCGAGCAGTGATACGAGGATCACGGCCACTGTGGCCAAGATGCCAAGCCGGACGGCTCGTCGGTCACCGGACATGACACGATTGTTGCGTATTGACCGGCGTATCAGGCATCACCCGGCACCTTGAGTTCGCTCTCGCGCACCGACAACGCCCACCGCGCCGCCGGCACCATCACCGGCGACAGCATCGCTGCAGCCACCGTCACCGTTGGCAACACCGCCGCAATTCGCCAGCCCACGGGGTCTGCTTCGCCGATGAACAGGCGCACAACAGGTACAAGACCTTCCCCCACCAACGCTCCAACTGCGGTGAACACGGCAAGAATCCACCACACCGGCTCCACACGAAAGCGACGGCCCAGCCCGGCAACATGGCCCGCAACCGCCATGGTCAATGCCGTTGCGCCAATAGGCGTACCGATGACCAGGTCGTACAGCAAGCCGACAACGAAGCCGGCTGCAGCACCACGGTCCGCGTCACTGGCGGCACCTGCCGCGGAAGCGAAGGCCAGCACCACCTGTACCGACACACCAAACGGACGCATATCGGCGGCCAAGGTGGTCTGCACGGCGACGAGGACGAACCCGAGGAGCACCACCCGAGGCAGCCACCCGTGCCGCAGCGCGTTGATCACTCGGCCAACTCCGTCGGCGGTTGATACAAGATGATCCTGACGAACTGCAGCCGTTCGAGATCGGAGACCAGTTCAACCTCTACTTCTTGGCCAGCTGTGCCGGGGCGTGTGATGACATTCGCGACTGTCCCGACTGGAATATTCGGCGGTGCGAGCGATGTGGAGCCACCCGCGGTGAACACCGTGTCGCCGGCGCTGATGCGACCAAACCCGGCAGAACCGGCAACGAAGCTCACGCGCGGCAATCGATCGTCACCCCGCCCTCGCAGCACTCCGGTTTCACGGATGACCTCCGGCACCGACGTATCGGTATCGATTGTGCTGCCCCCAACCTCGTCGATGCCGGCGATGATCTTTACCGGAACGGCGTACGACGGGTCGGTGACCAGCATGATCACGCTCGACTGTGGTGACACACGCGTGACTTTGCCCACCAGCCCAACACCCGTGCCGGTGGCAGCCATTCCCACCCGGATGCCGTGCACCGAACCACGGTCGATCTCAACTTGCTGATCGAAGTTCGTTGGCGATTGCCCGACGAGACGCGCCGTCACCGAGTCATATGAGGCAACACTCTCCAAGCCCTCGAGTGCCAACAGGTCCTGATTCTCGATGATGGCGTTCTGTGCCGCGATCTCGGCGGCACGCTGCGCCTCCACCTGCGATCGCAGATCGGTGACTTCCGCCAACAGGCTGTCGTAATCGCGATAGCTGCGCACGGCACGACTGATCGGCGAGGTGACGACGTCAGCAGCCGTCTGAAATGGATCAGCAACCGCACCCGCTGCCGAGCGCACCGCGTCGAACAGGCGGTTCCCACGCAGATCGAGGGTGAGCAGCAACACCGACGTGACCGCCAACAAGATGATGGCCCGGCGACGTCCGGGCGAGTACAGCGCCATGCCGACTCAGATGTCGCCGCCCAGAGACATCAGACCGCGCATCGCATCGATGTTCTCGAGCGCTCGCCCCGAACCGATGGCCACCGAGAATAGGGGCTCATCCGCAATGCGGATCGGCATGCCGGTCTCGTGAGCCAACCGATCGGCAAGGCCGCGCAGCAGCGCGCCACCACCGGTGACCATGATGCCGTCCTCCATGATGTCGGCCGCCAACTCGGGTGGCGTGCGGTCGAGCGCGGTCTTCACCGCGTCGACGATGGCGCTCACCGGTTCCGCAAGCGCTTCACGCACATGTTCGGTGCTGAGTTGAATCGTGCGCGGGAGGCCAGAAATGAGATCACGTCCACGGATGTCGGCTGTGAGTTCTTCGGAGAGCGGCCACGCGGAGCCCATCTGCACCTTGATCTCTTCCGCTGTCCGATCCCCAATCGCGAGGGAAAACTCTTTCTTCACGTATTGCACGACGGCGTCGTCAAGCTCGTCACCAGCTACGCGGACCGACTGCGCCGTCACGATGCCACCGAGGGAAATCACCGCCACCTCGGTCGTGCCACCACCGATATCGACAATCATGTTGCCGCTGGGAGCGTGCACCGGGAGGTCCGCACCGATCGCCGCAGCCATCGGCTCTTCGATGATGTGCACCGGCTTTCGCGCACCGGCATATTCCGCGGCGTCCTGCACAGCGCGCTGCTCCACCCCGGTAATTCCCGAGGGCACACAGATGATCATCCGCGGCTTCGACCACCGCGATGCATGCACCTTCTGGATGAAGTAGCGCAGCATCTTTTCGCACACCTCGAAGTCCGCGATCACACCGTCTTTCAGCGGTCGGATCGCGCGAATGTGGTTTGGCGTGCGCCCCATCATTCGCTTGGCTTCAGTGCCGACGGCCACCGGACGGCCATCGTTCACATTGATCGCCACGACTGAGGGTTCGTCGAGCACTACCCCGACTCCTCGGGCGTAGATCAACGTGTTCGCGGTTCCGAGGTCAATCGCGAGGTCGCGGCCGAGGCCGAGCGGATTACCCCTCACGTTGTCCTCCCTCCACAGAAACCTCACCGCGCCCGAACGGCCCGGTGATCACGGTTGTCGAATGTTACAGATTCGGGAAGAAGATGCCGATTTCGCGCTCGGCGCTCTCCAGCGAATCACTTCCGTGCACGAGGTTCTCGGTGAACAAGATTCCGAGGTCGCCTCGAATCGTTCCGGGGGCAGCAGAGCGCGGGTTGGTGGCACCCATCATGTTGCGAACCACTTCCCAGGTGTCTTCGGGCCCCTCGATGACCATGGCCACCACCGGTCCCCGGCTCATGAACGCCACGAGGTCGGCGTAGAAACCCTTACCGACATGTTCGGCGTAGTGGCGCTCCAGCGTGTCGGCGTCGAGCGTGCGCAGTTCCATCGCCACGATGTCGAGATTCTTCGCCTCAAAACGCGAGAGAACCTCACCAACGAGCTTGCGCTCCACGGTGTCGGGCTTTAACAAGACAAGTGTGCGGTCAGCCATGTGGGCGAGGCTACCGGCCGAGACGACGTCGCAGTCCGGCGCGCACGCCCCCGATGACATAGAGCGATCCGGTGATCAGGACGGCATCGTCCGGATCAGCACCTCTGATGGCGTGTTCGCATGCAGCCATCGGATCATCGATGACGATTACTTCCGTAGCCCCAGCAGCCACGGCTGCCGCAGCCACATCTGCTGCTGGGCGACCACGGGGTGTCGGCGCAGTGCAGGCAATGACGAGATCAGCGTCATCAACACGAAGGGCCGCCACCATCTCCGCGGGATCGCGCAACGTGCCAACGACCACGATGCGACGGCCTTCAGGTCTGAAATCGCCGTGGAACACTTCGGCGCAGGTGTCGGCCCCAGCTGGATTGTGGGCCCCATCGATCACGACGAGGGGCTGAACTCCGAGCACCTCGAAACGTCCAGGTATGTCGCAGGCGGCGAAGCCCTCACGCACCACATCGTCTCCGAGCGGAGCAGCGAAAAACGTCTCGACCGCACAGAGCGCCACCGCCGCGTTATCACCCTGGTGTGCACCGTGGAGTGGCAGATGTACCTCCTGATACAGCGAGGTTGGGGTGCGCAGATCGACCGAACGGCCTCCAAGAGCGAGCGTGTTGTCGCTCACATCGAAATCGTCACCACGACGCAGCAGTGTCGCATGCTCCTCGCGCGCGATGATCGACACCAGCTCAGGGTCGGTCTCCCCCACGATCACCGCACTCTGTGCCGTGATGATTCCCGCCTTCTCCGCCGCGATATGGGCTCGGGTGGGGCCGGCAAACTCCATGTGGTCCAGACCGATGTTGGTGATCACCGCGACCTGCGCATCGACAATGTTCGTTGCATCCCAACGACCCAGCAGCCCCACTTCGACGACCATCACGTCGACAGCAACATCGGCAAACCAGCGAAATGCCGCGGCGGTCAGCGCCTCGAAATACGACGGCCGAACTCCTGCAACCACTTCCGCCGCCGCCACACCAGCAATCTGTTCCACCAGATCATCATCTGGAATCGGCACCCCGTTGCGCCTGATCCGCTCATTGACCGACTCGAGATGCGGGCTGGTGTACGTGCCGACACTCAACCCGCACGCGCCGAGCAACGACGAGATCATGTGGGCCGTCGACCCTTTGCCGTTCGTCCCGGTGACGTGAATCACCGGTGCGGCATGCTGCGGGTCACCAAGGACATGAGCGAGCGCTGAGATCCGATCGAGGGTCGGCGATTCGATGCGTCCCGTGACGTCGTAGGACGCATGCTCATCGAGATAGGCCAGCGCGGCCGAGAGGTCCACGTCGGTGCAGGTCAGCTCGCTGCGCGGCGCTGCCGGGTGGGCTTGCGGGTCACCACCGTGGGCGACTCACGATCGATCACCGTCTCGGCACCGATCACCACCTCGGCCACGTCATCGCGACCAGGAAGTTCAAACATGATGTCGAGAAGGAGATCTTCCAGAATCGCCCGAAGACCACGCGCACCGGTACCGCGCCCGATGGCCTGATCGGCGATGGCGTCCAAACCCTCCGGGGTGAAGGTGAGCTCAACATCTTCGAACCCGAACACCTTCTGGAACTGTTTCACCAGCGCGTTACGCGGCTCGGTGAGAATACGAACCAAAGCTTCGCGATCAAGGCTGTTGACCACTCCGGTCATCGGTAGGCGTCCGATGAACTCAGGGATCATCCCAAACATCACAAGATCTTCGGGGAGCACCTTGGCAAATAATTCCCCCGGGTCACGCTCAGAACGAGACCGCACGACACCGTGGAAACCGACCCCTTGTTCGCCGACCCGACGTTCGATGATCTCCTCGAGACCAGCGAAGGCGCCACCCAAAATAAACAACACATTGGTGGTGTCGATCTGGATGAACTCCTGATGCGGGTGTTTGCGCCCACCTTGGGGTGGCACCGACGCCTGCGTGCCCTCGAGGATCTTCAACAGCGCCTGTTGTACACCCTCACCCGACACATCACGGGTGATCGACGGGTTCTCGCTCTTACGCGCCACCTTGTCGATCTCGTCGATGTAGATGATGCCGGTCTCCGCGCGCTTGATGTCGAAATCGGCAGCCTGGATCAACTTGAGCAGGATGTTCTCGACATCCTCGCCGACGTACCCAGCTTCGGTGAGCGCCGTTGCGTCAGCAACCGCGAAGGGAACATTCAGCATTCGGGCAAGGGTCTGCGCGAGGTGTGTCTTACCGCACCCTGTCGGCCCCAGTAGCAGTACGTTCGCCTTCGACAACTCGACATCGTCGCGCCGGCCCAACTGGGTGGACTGCTGATTCTGGATACGGCGATAGTGGTTGTAGACCGCCACCGCGAGAATGCGCTTCGCGTGATCTTGACCAACCACGTACTCGTCGAGGAAGGACGCGATTTCACCCGGGGTCGGCAGGTGCTCGAACGAGACCTCTGAGGACTCGGTCAGTTCCTCCTCGATGATCTCGTTGCACAGGTCGATGCACTCGTCGCAGATGTACACGCCGGGCCCGGCAATCAGCTTCTTGACCTGCTTCTGGGACTTGCCGCAGAAGGAGCACTTCAGTAACTCTGTGCCCTCTCCAAATTTCGCCACGTGCGTCCCCTATTCGTCGTTGGCCCGCTCGGACGGGTGCCCTAGCGGATAGGCCCGGTGCGGTCGACAACCGACCGGGACTGAATCACCTCATCGATGATGCCATATTCGAGAGCCGCTGGAGCTTCCATAACGAAATCGCGGTCGGTATCGGCGTGAATACGCTCGAGCGGCTGACCGGTGTGCATCGACAGAATCTCCTCGAGAATGTCACGCATCCGAAGGATTTCTTTCGCCGCCAATTCGAGATCGGTGACCTGCCCGTAGCCCACCTGACCGTACGGCTGGTGCAGCAGAACGCGACTATGTGGCAGGGCAAGGCGCTTACCCTTGGTACCCGCAGCAAGCAGCACCGCCGCTGCAGACGCCGCCTGTCCGAGACAGATCGTCGCGATGTCGTTACGGATGAACTGCATCGTGTCGTAGATGGCGAACAGCGCAGTGATATCGCCACCGGGCGAGTTGATGTAAATGTTGATGTCCTTGTCGGGGTTCTCCGACTCAAGGTGAATCAACTGCGCGCAGATGAGCGAGGCGATCTGATCATCGACCGGGGTCTGCAAGAAGATGATGTTGTCTTTGAGCAGGCGGCTGTACAGGTCGTAGGCCCGTTCCCCGCGGCTGGTCTGCTCGACGACGTTCGGGACGAGGTAGTTCGTTGCCTCGAGGTCCATCTCAGGCTCCTTCCTCCATGGCTGTGCCATCATCATCGCCGCCATCGGCGTCGGTGTCGTCATCGTGGTCGTGATCGTGACCAAGGACCAGATCGCGGTCGACGGCTGTTCCGTCGGCATCGACCATCTCGATGTTGTGCAACAACCAGTCGACCGCTTTCCCCTTTGCGATCTGCGCGATCAACTCGGGCACCGCATCATTGCGCTCATAAGCCTTGCGGATCGCGTCGGACTTCTCGTTGAATTGCATGGCCATGCGCTGATACTCAATGTCGAGATCATCGCCGGAGACCTCGATCGACTCAGCACGAACGATTGCGCGCAGTGCCAAGTCGGCCTTGACCGCGGTCACTGCCTGTTCACGCATCGACTCCATCAGATCCTCGACGCTCTGGCCTGTGACCTGCATCCACTGCGCCACATCCATTCCCTGCGCCTGGAACTGACGCAGCAGGTTCTGGACCCGTTGTTGCTGTTCTGCAGCCACCATCGATTCGGGCGCGTCCTCCTCGACGAGTTCAACCAGTGAGTCGGTCACCTTGCCGACAAGGGTCTGGCGGATCGCGCCGAGACGTTCCTCGGTGAGCCGCTCACTGATCGACTCGCGCCACGAGGTGACGTCGTCGGCATCCATGAGATTTTCCTGCACCCACTCATCGGTGAGTTCAGGGAGCACCAGTTCGGACACCGCGGTGATCTTCACTGTGAAATCTGCGGGAGCATCAGTTCCCTTGGGCGTCGTAGTAAAAGTCAACGTGTCGCCATTGCTGGCGCCGCGCAGCTGCTCGTCAAAGTCCTCCGCGACCCAGCCCTGGCCGACCTCATAGGACCAGTCGTCGATGTTCAGGCCCGCAAGTTCCTCACCGTCGCGGGTGGCCGTCATGTCGATCGTGACAATGTCACCGTCGGCGATCGCGCGGTTGAGATCGGCCAAGGTGCCATGAGCACGCAACTGCTGATCGACAGCCTCGTCGATCGCTGACTCATGGATCAGCGGGGAGTCGATCTCGACGCGGAGCCCGCCGTAACCCGGGATGCTGATCTCCGGACGAACCTCACACTCGGCCTCGAACTCGACATCGCCGTCGTCGGTGCCCGCAGTAATCTCCACCTGTGGCGTGGCCACGAGATCGACATCGTGTTCGCGCACGGCCTGAGTGAGATACCTCGGCACCGCATCGCGCAGGGCCTGCTCGCGCGCCGGCGCGAGCCCGATGCGCGATTCGAGTACCCGCCGCGGCACTTTGCCGTTGCGGAAACCCGGCAACTTCACCTCCTTGGCGATCGTCATGAACGCCGCATCGATGTCGCCGGCGAACTCCGCCGCATCGACCTCGACATAGACCTTGACCTTGTTCCCCTCGAGGGGTTCCACCGAGCTCTTCACAGGGCGACGAGTGTACCGCTGGGCTGTCGACACGCCCCGTGGGCACGCATTCGTGCTCACCGTGTGCGCGCAGATGGTGCAACCAGGCCCCACGATCGGGCAATATGGAGGGGTGCCGATCTGGAAACCGCATTCGCTGTCCACGCCACATGAAGGCCAACTCGATCTGAAGATCGGGGAACGGGTGCGTGCGAGCGTTGACCTTCGCGGAGTTCCGGCCGGCACGGAGGGGGTTGTGCTCCTCGCCAACGGTTTCAACTGGCTACGCCACCGCATCCTGTTCGACAACGGTGTGGAGATCGGTGATCTCGACCACCGCCACCTCGAACCGATCGGTCGCGCAGCAAAGCGCCTGGCCAAGCGCCGCTGAGACACCGCCATACGCCGCTAGTGTCATCGGTACGGGAAGTGGCGCAGCTTGGCTAGCGCACCTGCTTTGGGAGCAGGGGGTCGCGGGTTCGAATCCCGCCTTCCCGACTCACATAATGAAACGTCCGTGTTCGTCGCGACCCCCGGCCGCAGTCGGTTGCGGCCAACACCGCTCGGCGATGTCGAGATGAGCAGCCCGATAGGCGTGTTCCACCCATCCAGCGGCCTGCGCGCCGACCGCCGCTGACGCAATATCGATATGCGCTCGACGAAACAGCGCCCCATGAGCAGCATCGAGGCCCGCAAGGGCGTGGGCCATTTCGTGGATCAGTGTCGCCATGTCCATCTGACCGGCAGCGAGACGAACTTCGATCCTTCCCTCCCGATACCGCGCGCGTGAACTGTGCGCACCGGCACGAGCAGCTGCTACCGCAACGTCACCAACCGGCCACCACGGTGAGAGCGTTATCCGTGTGGCGGCGGTGCGCAATTCATCGAGTGTGCACGTGGCCTCGAGGCTGGTCCCCGCGGTTGCCGACAGTTCGGCGGCGTACACCTCGCTGCGCGCGTCATCGCGACTCACCGGCCCGATCCGATCGCGCGGCGACCACCCAGGCGCGATCGCCCAATATCGACATCATTGGCAGCGGCGCGACCACTCCGCACCGCGTCGACGCCCACCGGAGCAGCGCGACGTGCGGTCACGATTGGGCCGAGCTCGTGAGATGCGAACTCCCGGACAGCGGCATCACGCGCCCGCAGAGCAGGCACGAGATCATCGCTCGAGGCGGCAGCGACCGCATTGGCATGCGCACGGCGCAACATCTCCTCGATCTGATGCGCGAAGCCAAACATGAATGAACGGCGCCAGCGCTGAGTTGCCGCGCCAGTCGACCGGTGCTGCTGAGCAGCGCGGGCGGACATCTGTGCGAGCAGCGAGGTGTACAGCACTGCGATGGCATCGAGATCGCTGCGATGACCACACACGGTGGCCACGGTGCCCGTATCGGTTGATCTGAAGGTCACGAACCCACCGTGTGGAGTCGCCACCGCAACGAGTAACGCAAGTCGGGCGCGGACATAGGCACCGCGTCCGATGACGACCTCACGCAAGGCCAGCTGATCTGGATCTGGGGGGCGCAGCACCTCGGGGGTGAGCCGGTGACGAGCGATCAACTCAGCCGCTTTCGCCGAGAACGCGTCCGCTTCAGCAGGGTTAGTCGTCCGCTCGGCCATCGCCAAGAGCTTCCGTACACGTTCGGCAATGGACGCTGCCGCGTCGTCGTTGGATGTCATGTCGGACTGGAGAGGGGCAGCGGCCGGAGTGGGATGCCGTGGGCGATCTGGTCGCTCATCAATCTGCGAGTTCGACGAGCAGCCCGGCCAGTACATCAGGAGCCGTGATGTTCGGGCTGTGGCTGGCATCGATCTCGCGGTACGCCCACGCGGTGTCGGCCTTCGCCCGCGCAGCAAAGGGACCGAACATGTCGCCTGGACCGGCGCGACGACAGTAGATGTACGACCGAGGAACGCTGATGTCATCGACACCTGTGGCTACCGCCTCGGTGAACGTGGCCAACGGCTGAGTCACACGACGCGACGCGATCCAGGCGAGGTCATCCTCGGAGGTGTCTGGGGGCATCGGGTTGGCCGGTACTCGCCACCCATCACCGGTGGCATCCGCAGCCGCGCGGATATGTGCAGCCGCATCAGCGCCGACCATGTCCAGCATCGAACAGCCGGCATCTGGCAGCACGGCGTCCAAGAAGATCACGCTGCGCACACGAGACGACAACCGCGGCATCGCCCCGGTGACCACCATGCCCCCGTAACTGTGCGCGATGAGCACGACGTCACGATGGTTTTCGACTTCCATGTGATGCACCAGATCGTCGATGTGGGTGCTGAGGCACACCTGCGGGGATGCCAGATGATGCCGCTCACCGATTCCTGTCCATGTCGGGGTCCACAGTTGGTGGCCGAGGCGACCGAGAACCGGATGCATCTTGCGCCATGCCCACCCAGCTGACCAGGCACCATGAGCCACCACGAACGTCGTCATCGCCTCATTCTCGCATGCTGCTGCACACGGCGCCGTTGCGACCTACGTCGTAGGAGATTCGAACACAGGGCCATCGAAGCGATCGATTGTGGTGAACTCGTGCACTTCACGACGCCGGAGCCGGGTGAGTTGACGCACCGGATAACCGAGTGGCACCAACGCCGCAACCGCATGTTGTCGAGGGATACCCAAAACATCTTGCACGTCTGACTCACGACCAGCGAGATAGGTGGTGAGCACACCGCCGAGGCCGCGGGCGCGAGCGGCCAGCAGGATGTTCCAGACGAACGGGTAGATCGATGCACCACTGATAACACCGACCCGGGCGAGTTCGGAGTCGAAACTCGCGACCACCGCAAGATCGACCGTGATGACCAGCACCACCGGCGCATCCACCATGGCATCAAGACCGGGGAACGGCCGGTCGACGTCGCGCTCTGCCACTAGATCGAGCTCCGATGCCACGACGGTGTTCCACGGCGCCTCCCCCGCTGCAACCTGTGCCGCGTACTGGTTCGTCGTCGGACGAGCCAATGGCACCAGTGCTTCACGGGTTGCCCGATCACGCAGAACGATCACATGCCAGCCCTGGCGGTTTCCGCCGTTGGGTGCGAAACGGGCAACATCCAAGATGTCGAACACGAGGTCGTCGGAAACGGGTTCGTCGGTCCATTCGCGACACGCAAACGTCGTGCGCATGACCTCATCGAGTTCCATAAGGGCACCGTAGTTCGCAACGCACCGCACGATGCCAGATGGAGCCGGGGCAATCGCGCAGTAAGATTGAGCCGTTCTGCGGGTGTAGTTCAACGGCTAGAACTTCAGGCTTCCATCCTGACGATAGGGGTTCGATTCCCCTCACCCGCTCCACGGGCCACCGGATCATCCGGTGGCCCGTTTCGCTATTAGAGACCGCCCGACACCGTGAGCGTTTGGCCGGTCACCCAGGATCCGGCGTCACTGGCCAGGTACACCGCCGCAGCCGCAATATCATCAGGCGTGCCCAAGCGCTTCATCGGAATGCGGGACTCGGCCATGCGTTCCAACGCGGGCACATCCATATCGAGCGCCGTCATCATGACCTCGGTCGGTACATAACCCGGCGCAATGCCGTTGACCCTGATATCCGGCGCAAGTTCCACCGACATTGTGCGCGTCAGTGCATTCACACCGGCTTTGGCTGCCGAGTAATGACCACTCCCTGGGGCAGCTCGCTCGGCGGCGGGCGACGTGACGTTGATGATGATGCCGCTGCCATTCATTCGATCTGCTGCGATCACAGATGCCACCCACACCGCTGTGAGGTTCACCGCAATACATGTATCCCAGTCGGTGGTATCGAGGTTGCGGAGCGGAGTCCGCACCGAGGATCCACCCGCGTTGTTCACCCATATGTCGAGCGACCCATAGGTGTCGACAGCGGCATCCGCGAGCGCTTCAAGAGCTGCGCGATCAGTGACGTCGGTCTGCACCGCAATGGCGCGCCCCCCGGCAGCCGTGATCTCATCAGCCACCCGCTGGATGCGGTCGGCGTGTCGCGCGGCCACAACAACGGCTGCCCCGCGTTGGGCGTAGACCTTTGCGATGCCCTCGCCAATGCCCTGACCACCACCGGTGACCACAGCAACACGGCCGTCGAGCTCGAATTCGCTCATTCTGTTCTCCTTCATGTTGTTGAGTTGTGCGACGGGATGTCGATGCGCCGGGGCTAGGCGTTGACCATCGTGATCACATCGGCACCGAAACGCTCGAGGCGCTCGGTCCCGCCGGGACCGGCAAATGCAAAAGCCGGCACCATGACGCGATCCACCCCGATCGATGCGAGGCGTTCAACTCCGCCAAGAGGATCGGAGAGATGCGCACCAAACATGGCGCTGATCTCCACCTCGGCGGGGTCTCGACCGTGCTCCTCACACGCACGCCGCACCCGTTCGATGAGGGCGCCCAATCGCTCGGCATCGCCCTCACCCGGAAAGTACCCATCGGCCAGGCGAGCAGCGCGGCGAATCGCCACATCGGTATCACCACCCACGATGACCGGAATGGTGCCGTTCACTGGGCGCGGGCTGCATGTCACCGGGGCGAAATCAACGAACTCCCCGTGAAACTCCACTTCGGGCCCAGACCACAACGCCCGCATGGCCGCGACATATTCATCGTTGCGGGCCCCGCGTCGCTCCCACGGCACGCCGAGGGCCTCGAACTCTTCGCGCAACCAGCCCACACCGAGTCCCAGTTCAACGCGTCCCCCGGAGAGCACGTCAAGGGTGGCCAATTCTTTTGCCAGCACCAGTGGGTTGCGCTGCGGCACGATGAGGATGCATGTGCCGAGGCGCAGCGTTGGCGCGGCGGCAGCGGCGAAGGCCAACCAGATCAGCGGGTCAGGGATCGGTGTGTCGTTCTCCGCCGGAATCTTTCCGTCAGCGCGGTACGGGTACTTGGAGTCAATCGTCGACGGCAAGATCACATGCTCGCCACCCCACAGCGACTCGAAGCCCGACGCCTCCGCCACGCGGCATATGTCGAGTGCCGACGTTCCGTCAATTGCCACGCTGCTGGCAAACGCCAATCCGAACTTCATACCGTTCCCCCTCGTCCCTAATTCGTCCGCACCGTAGTTCGACTCACAGGCAAATATCTACTTGAAGTAAGTTGTTGCTATGAGCGATAAAAACATCGACTATGAAGACCTCGCCGGCATGCAACTCAGCCCGGCCGAACTCGACGATCTGCTCTCACCTGGCGGAGAGTGCGTGTTCAACTGGACGAACCGCGATGGCTACCCCGTCGGCGTCGTCGTTGCCTACGTCTGGCGCGATAACAAGTTCTGGACCACCTGCGCGGCTCGTCGTAAGCGGGTACCTGCGCTGCGGGCACGCCCACAGTCGGGCGTTGTCGTGAACCGAGGCGGCCGCACGGCGTCGTTTCGTGGTGACTCGATCATCCACACACCCGACGATGACGACTTTGCCGACCTGAAGTCCTGGTTCTACCGCTCGTTGTCGCGAGTGGATGAGCATCCCGATGACCCCTATCGCCAGAGCTTCCTCAAGTTTCTCGACTCCCCGCACCGAGTGATCATCGAAACCGAAGCCAATTTGGTCGTGGGGTTCGACACGGCGAAATTCTCGAGTTTCACGAACGATGCCATCAACGCCGGCCACGGCGCCTGAGGCGAGTCACCCCGGCCGTCGACGTCCCGGGCGACCACCCCGGGGCACCGACCTCCCTGACCGGGAGGCCATGCTCGATGCCGCCGAGGCCGTGATCGGCCGCGTGGGGCACTCGGCCACACTCGATGAAATCGCCGCTGCGGCGGGTGTGACGAAACCTGTGTTGTACGACCGTGTCGGTGGCCGCACCGAACTCGCTGATCAACTCGCCGATCGCTTGGTCGCTCGGCTGATCGCACATGTCACGCCACACGACCTCGCAACCACGGGATGGGTGCGCGCCGTCATCACAGCAACAGTTGGCGCGCTGCAGAATGAGCGCGAGCTCTTCTTGTACGTCACTCATTCACACACCCCCGACGCATCGCACCGGCTTGGACTCGCCAGTCGTTCCGCACAACCCCTCGTCCGATTACTCCTCGAGTCCGGCCGCGTCGACGATGCTCAAGTGGCCACCGCGTGGGCGCATGCCATCGTCGGCATGCTGAACATGGCGGTGCTGTGGTCAGCGGAATCCGACATGACGAGCGATGCGCTCATCGCTGCGCTGATCGATTTGGCCGAGAACGGCATCGGCACCTGAGCCACCCCGCGCGCTGCAGCAGTCACCGACGCGCGAGCACCGCCGACAACGCTGCATCACCGCTCGGGCGCGCACCCGGGTGCTCGATCACCCACTCCGCGACCGCCACCGCGTATTCGGCCGCCACCACGGGATCGGTCCCGTGAATCCAACGCGAGAGAAAGGCTCCGGCGAAGGAGTCGCCAGCGCCAGTCGCATCCACGAGCTTGTTCGAGGACGGCGGCACGTGATGACCCACACCGTCACGCCAGACGAGTGCCCCATCCGCATCGAGCTTCACAACGATCAACGCCTCCGGATACAACGCATCGAGTGCGGCAGCGGCGTGTTCAGCATCGGCGCAGCCAGACAGAGTCGTGGCCTCCTCTTTGTTCGGCAGGAAGAGCCCGACGCCGAGATCGCAGGTGTGCGCCACGAAGGTATCCACGCCCATCTCATCGATCATTTGGAATGATCCCGGATCGAGGCTGATCGTCAGCCCCGCAGCCGCAGCAGCTCGCGCCGCAGCCCGTACGGCGGTGCGGGGCGGATCCGCGAAGAACGACCACGCCGTCATATGGAGATGATCGGCCGCAGTGATCAGATCGAGCGGTAACTCGCTCGGAAGGAGGTAGAAGTCGGCACCGTGACCCGACACCATCGAACGTTGGCCGGTGTGATCGACGAAAACCGCGACCGACCCGGTCAAATGCGCATCAGACTCGACAAGATGATGCCGCACTCCTTCACGGTCCAGGTCTTGGCGCGCAAGCAGGCCCATACGGTCGCGGCCAACCTTTCCGACGAACGCAGTGTCGGTGCCGCAGCGGGTGGCCCATACGGCCACATTGGCGGCCGAACCGCCGGGTAGGAGCATGACCTCTCCGAACGTGTCGCCACCGCGAAGAAGTTCGGTATTGGTACGGATCAGGACATCCCACGCGAAGTCACCGATGACAGCCAAGGTTGGCGGGGCGGCTGGGGTCACGGAACGAACGGTAGCGCGGTGAGTGGTGGTCCCGGCATGGGCCGGGACCACCACTGCGCGTTCAGCTCTCCGATTGCGCGGTACGAGCCTTGGCGATCCCGAGGATCATCAGGCCGTACAGCGCCTTGGCGGTGATGTCCGCCACGGTGTAGCCGACTTGGCGGAGTGTCTCGAGACCCTCGCTGTCGGCATCGAACACAGGGAACAGGTAGGCGATGGGATACACCATCCAGGTGATCAGCAGCACGTAGGTCGCCGACTTGATCGCCCCGGCCACAGCACCCGATTCGCGCTGGCCAGCTGCTTGGAGCTGCCCGTACAGCACGAACAAGATGTAGGCGAACGGAATCATCGCCAGCACCCAGAACAGCCACTTGGTGCCGTTATCGGCCGATACCTCGCCTGGGTAGCCGAGGGCGATCATTGCCACCGTCGCTGGAACCAGACGCCACATGAGCGCCTTGCGTTCCGCACCGGCAACACCGAGCACAATCAACAGTTCAATCACCAACAGGGGCACCGTGATCAGCCAGTCGGCATAGCGGTATCCCTCGTTCATGACCCCTTCAGAGAAGCCCTGCCAGATGCGGTAGTAGTGATAGCCCGCGATACCAACGACGATCGCCGAGACCGCGACGCCAGATTGGAACTGCTTCGACACACTCTTGATCTGGGTGAGGAAGTAAACGAAGGCACCGAGCATGACGGCGGTGCCGAATGACAATGCGTTGTAGACGAGGGTGTAGTTGTCCCCCGTCAGAGTGACGTTGTTCATGAATGTTGTCCTTTCGACATGACGGAATTTCTTCCATCGGGAATGACAACCACGTGAACAGCGTGTTTGTTCCCTCGTGAAGATGAACTTTAAGACTCCACGGCGAGACGTAGACGACCTAGTCGGTCGAGGGGAACTCAGATTCGATGATCGAGCGCAGATCGGGCCATGCCGCCGCGAACCCGGCATGCAGGTCGAGGCCATCGATAGCCGCAGGCGTCACCCATGCGACATCGTCGGTCTCGAAATTCATCGACGCCCCAAAGCGTTCGGGGACCTCAACAACGAACGTCGTATACGACCAGTTCGATGCGGGAGCGAACACAACATGACCGCATTCACGCCACCCGTCCGGGATCGCCCCGATCTCCTCAGACGCCTCACGCAATGCGCCCACGAGTGCCGACTCTCCGCTATCGAGCGCACCGCCAGCGCATGACCACGTACCACCCTCATGGGCAAATGCCGACCGGCGCTGCACCATCACGCGAATCCCCTCAGGCTCTTGAGTCACGAAGACCACACCCGCAGCGCCAAACATGCCCCAGCGCACCCTGCCGTCCGAACATTGAAGGAAACCGTCACCACTGCCACGCACCCGCCCATCTCACCACACCGACGCCGTTCCCACGCTGATCAGACGACTACGGTGACGCTCGTGACGCGCTTTTTGCATCCGTTTGCCAAGCCGAGTCGCGAGTCGTTCATCCAACTCGAACGCGGCGATGGTGCCGTGCTGTGGGATACCGACGGACACAGCTACATCGACGGGATGGCCAGCCTGTGGTACTGCAATGTCGGCCATGGTCGCAGCGAGATCGGCGAGGCAGTGGCACGCCAGATCTCAACTCTCGAGACCTACTCCTGCTTCGATCCGTTTACCAACCCGATGGCGGAACGAATCACGACCCGTATCGCCGACCTCTCCCCCGTCGAGGACCCCAGAATCTTTCTGTGCGGCTCGGGCTCCGAAGCGATCGATACGGCAATGAAGCTCGCCCGCGTGGCCCACGTCCGCGCCGGCTCACCAGAGCGTCGCGTGATCGTGAGTCGAGAACGCGGCTACCACGGCACCAACTACGGTGGAACCAGCGCCCAAGGACTTCCGGCGAACAAAGTCGGCTGGGGAGAGCTGCTTCCCGATGTCGTCCAGATGCCGAGCGACGACCTCGAAGCAATGGCCTCGTTCATGGCCGAGCACGGCCATACCGTCGCCGCGATCATCACCGAACCAGTTCAGGGTGCGGGAGGAGTGTGGCCGGCACCAGAGGGGTACTTACAGGGTCTACGCCGCCTCTGCGATCAGCACGGCGCCTGGCTGATTTTCGACGAGGTGATCACCGGCTTCGGGCGGCTCGGCTCGTGGTTCGCCGCGGACCGATACGGAGTGGTGCCCGATCTCACAACGTTTGCCAAAGCGGTCACCAGCGGATACCAGCCACTTGGCGGGGTCATCGTTGCGGCCGCGGTTCGCGCACCTCTCGAAGCGGACAGTGACTACGTGCTGACCACCGGCTACACCTACTCGGGCCATGCCGCAGTGTGCGCGGCTGCCGATGTGAACCTCGACATCATTGAGCGCGAAGGACTCCTTGAGCGCGCGATACACATCGGCGAACGGCTCTCGTCAGGGCTGCTCTCCATCGCAGATGATGGCCTCCTCGCCGAGGTGCGTGGTGACGGTGCCGTATGGGCAGCTGGCCTTCACCCCGGGACCGACGCTGCAGCCGTGCGGGATCACATGCTGGCCAACGGCACCATCACCCGAGCAATCGCCGGTCACTCCTGCACGTTCTGCCCGCCGCTGGTCATCACCGATGAGCAGATCGACCGATTGGTCGACACGCTGCATCAGGCCCTTATCGGCGTCGGCTCTCACAGCTGATGGGCCGCCTCGACGATCTCGACATGACGGCACGGCTGTCACGCGACGAGTACGAACAGCGGCTCCAGGCGGCACAGCGCCGATTGCTGGAGATGCGTCTGCACACCGGCGGCCATCTCAACAACCCCGAGCCCGGACCAGGCGTCCTCGTCGTGTTGGAGGGAGCTGACGCTGGCGGCAAGGGCGGCGCAATCAAACGAATCGTTGAACCGCTCGACCCGCGTCACTATCGAGTGGCCACATTCGCCAAACCCAGTTATGAGGAAAAACGCCGACATTTCCTCTGGCGATTCTGGCGCGAAGTTCCCGGCCTCGGAGGTTTCGCGCTCTTCGATCGCAGTTGGTATGGCCGAGTACTGGTGGAACGCGTCGAGGGCTACGCCTCGACCGCTCAATGGCGTCGCGCCTATGACGAGATCGTGCAGTTCGAGCGGAACCTCGTCCTCGAAGGCATCATCATCGTGAAGTTCTGGCTCCACATCAGCCCCGATGAACAGTTGCGCCGGTTCGAACGCCGGCAGCGTGACCCATTACGCCGATGGAAACTGACCGAAGAAGACTGGCGTAATCGCGACAAAGCTGACCGGTACACCGATGCGATCGAGGACATGTTCGCTCACACCGACCATCCCCTCGCACCATGGCATATCGTGTCGGGAGAGCAAAAGCGTTGGGCACGGGTCCACGTCATCGAAACCGTCCTCGCGGAAATGGAGCGCGGTATCGAGGAATTCGAACATCCCGACTGGGGAGAGGACGGTTTCGCATGAGCACACCCACGGTCAACCTCACCGGTCGGCGAGCGCTGATCACCGGGGGCGGCAGCGGCATCGGTGCCGCCACCGCGCGCATCCTGGCGGCCGCCGGCGCGACATGCGTCATCGCTGACATCGACGCGGCCTCCGCAGCGAGTGTGGCCGGCGAGATCGGCGGCACCGTCGCGATGATGGACGTCGGCGACCCCGCCGCATGGCGTGCACTTGTCGAACACCATGGCCCATTCGATCTGGCTGTCTTGAATGCCGGGGTGGCGACGAACCAACTCAAGCCCGACGGGGCATTGCCGGTGCTCGAACTCGACGATGAGCGCTACCGGCGCATCATGTCGGTGAACGTCGACGGTGTGGTGTACGGCGCGCGGGAAGTACTTCGCCATATGGTCGCAACCGGCACCGGCGATGTACTCGTCACCGCCTCGGTCGCCGGCCTCGCGCCGATCGCGCCGGACCCGATCTATGGACTCACAAAACATGCCGTCGTCGGATTTGTCAGGTCGATGGCCGCGGCCATCG